>QIAR01000541.1 GCA_003225595.1 Acidobacteriota bacterium
CACAATCATACTAAAGCGATCATCCTCAATACTCCCAATAATCCAACCGGCAAAGTGTTCACCCGCGCCGAACTGGAGTTAATTCGTGATTTGTGCGTGGAGTTCAATGTGCTCGCCATTACGGACGAAATTTACGAGCACATCCTTTATGACAATGCGAAACACATTTCCATCGCCAGTCTTGACGGCATGCGCGACCGCACGGTCACGATTAATGGGCTCTCGAAGACGTACAGCGTGACCGGCTGGCGCGTTGGCTGGACTGCGGCTGCTCCGAACATCACATCTGCGATCCGTAAGGTGCATGATTTTCTGACTGTGGGTGCGCCTGCGCCTTTGCAGGAGGCGGGTGCGGCGGCGCTGGGCATGCCTTCGGAGTACTACCAAAAACTGGCCGAGGGATACCGCGCACGGCGCGACCGTCTGATCCCAGCACTACTCAAAGCTGGATTCAAGTGCTTTCCTCCGAGGGGAGCCTATTACGTGATGACCGACATTAAAGCATTCGGCTTCGCGGACGATGTTGCCTTCACCCGTTATCTGGTGCGGGAGATTGGTGTGGCCGCAGTGCCGGGGTCCAGCTTCTACAACGATCCGCGGGATGGCGCACAACAGGTGCGCTTTGCTTTCTGCAAGCGGGATGAAACGCTGGACGAAGCCGCTCGTCGATTGGGGAAATTGCGGTTGAAAAGATGACCGTGAGTCGGCCTCAGCGCTGAAGCCGAACATCAAACCAGGCGCTCTATGCAGCGCTGAAGCGTTGCTCCACTCAAAAGCAGATTTCTTATGGGCTGGGGCCTGTCTACTTTAGAATTCCGACGCCTCCTTCGCTCCCTACCAAAATTTTGAATTGGCACTTCTGATTGTCCTCCTTCCACAGCTTTCTGCGGTATACTGCGCTCTAAAGGTTCGCAAAATCTCTCAGGGAAGATGTGCCATGTCTGCGAAAGCGCTTGAAGACGTATCTGCCCAGATTCCTACCGACGATTTTCAGGAGCTGGAAGCCAAGGTTTATCGCACTATTGAGATGTACAAAGCCGCGCGGGAAGCCAAGGCGGTGGCCGAGCGCGACGGCCAGCGCTTGCGGGAGCAACTGGAGGAGCGCGAAGAGGAAGTCGATACCCTGCGCCGCGACATTGTGAAACTGCGCAAGGACCGCGAAGAGATCCGCAGCCGCGTGGAGAAGATGCTGCAGCAGATCGAGACCGTCGCCGGGGAGCAGGCCGCGAGCTGAAGGCGCGGTCCGCCGCCAAGCTATTCGAGCCGGTCGAAGAGGAGTGACATCAGCCATGGCGTCCGCCACAAAACAGCAGCCCCTCAAGGACGTGAGCAACAGCAGCGTCCGTGTCGAGATTTTCGACCAAGCGTACAACCTGCGCGGCTCCGATCCGGACTACATCCTTAAGCTGGCCGGATATGTTGATGCCAAGATGCGTGCCGTCGCCGAACAGACATCCACTGTGGATTCGGTGCGCCTGGCTGTGCTGGCGGCCCTCAATATCGCTGACGAATATCACCTGATAAAACGCAAATACGACGGCGGAGCTATCAATTACCAGCAACGGGCCCAGCAGCTTGCACATGCGCTGGACGAAGTGCTGGAGGAGAACCGCCGAGCCGGATAGGCATACTTCCGCACCCCCGCGCGGCGTGGAGCAAGCCGGCTGCCATCTTTTTTGCCCTCCCCTCTTGCGAATCTCTCGAGATTTCCCTAGCATCCAAGTGGAAAGCCGGCCTGCAACGTTGGTGATGGTGGTAACCGATTTTTGAACCAACACCGAATGAACGGGAACTTGACTCGAAAATCTGATCCGGTGTGCAATGTTCCGCCATGCGGAAATGCCTAATGGGTCTCGGCGGGTTCCCACCGTCTAGCACGGGTTCATTCTCGGCCCACTACACGGCTCAGTGGGTCGGCTTGCCTTTTCTGCTACTTGTTTCGCACCCGTTCGTTCCTGCTAAACTGGGCTCGTCGAAATCACTTGCTTTGCATCTAATGAGATAGTGTTTCCCCAACTTTTTCACATCGGCAAGTTCGCTCTCCCAACATACGGGTTCCTGGTATCTACGGGAGTGTTGGTGGGGCTGTGGATCAGTGTGCGCAATTCCGAGAAGCACGGGATCGATCCCGAAAAAGCTTGGAATCTTGGGATTCTCGTGGTGCTGGCGGGGATCATCGGCGCTAAGATTCTTTACATCATTAATGACTGGAACACATATGTAGATCACCCCCGCGAGATTTTCAGCTTGAGCACCTTGCGAGCGGGCGGGGTGTTCTCCGGTGGGCTGGTTGCGGCGCTGGTTTGTGCCGCCTGGTACATGCGCAAACATCAGTTGCCGGCACTCGCCACTTGCGATGCGTTCGCCCCCGGATTGGCCATGGGACACGCCATCGGCCGTGTGGGCTGCTTTGCTGCCGGTTGCTGCTGGGGCAAGCCGACTCACCATTTCTGGGGTGTGACCTTCACCAACCCTTTGGCAAGTCAGCTGGTGGGAACGCCGCTCGGTGAGGCGCTGGAACCTACACAACTTTTCGAATCGGCGGTAGAGCTGGCGAACTTCTTTATCCTCACCTGGCTACTCAAACGCAAGAAATTCGATGGGCAGGTCATCGGAGCCTATCTGTTCCTCTACGGCGTGGCACGCTATTTCCTGGAGTTCCTGCGCGGCGATCCAGGTCGCGGCGAAGTTTTCGGCGGAGTGATGACGGGCACACAGCTGATCTCAATATGCCTGGTGATTGCCGGCGGACTGATCTGGTGGCTGCGGCCCGCACCGAAGAGGGTTCCGGCGCAAGCCACGCGATAGATTCCTGTTTCACCCAGTGTAGTGTCCCGCAACTTCGTGGCATAAGTCCGAGGCTGTCATCTTGAGCGAAGCGAAGGATCCATGCATTACAAATCCACTGCATAGATCCTTGGCGGCCTGGAGGCCGCTCAGGATGACAGCCTCCGAGATATGACGCCGCCACCCGTCTCAACTCTGCGAACCTTCTCTCTTCGCGATATCCTTACTTTGTTCATCTCCTCGCTGTAGGCGGTCGCTGGCTGAATGCTGGTTGAGTGCTCCATGTCCGAACAGCTTCCAATTTTTATTTCCGTTGCGCCGGAAGATGCCGGCAAGCGTCTGGATCAGTTTCTCGTGTCCCAGCTTCCCGGCTTAAGCCGCGCCCGCGTGCAGCAACTCATTTCGGAGCAGAAGGTAGTGGTCAATGGCAGCGCCACCAAAGCGTCGTTCCGTTTACGCGGAAGTGAACGCATTGCGGTCTTGGGTCCTCACCAGGCGCCGCCCTTGAGAGCGATTCCCGAACACATCCCACTGGAGATCGTGTATGAAGATGACGATCTCGGTGTAGTGAACAAGCCGGCGGGAATGATAGTGCACGCCGGGGCTGGCGCCTCTGAAGACGAGCGCAACAAGGGAACGCTGGTGAATGCGCTACTGCACCGCTTCGGCAGCCTCTCTGGTCTAAGTGGAGAACTTCGCCCAGGGATTGTGCATCGATTGGACCGAGCTACTAGCGGGCTCATCGTCTTCGCCA
>QIAR01000542.1 GCA_003225595.1 Acidobacteriota bacterium
AACCAACACGCTCCAGGTGGTGAAATAGATGATCGCGCGGACCAAAAATCCGCTGAAATTCAGGTATGCGTGCGTGATTTCCTGCAGGTGTTTATCTTCCGCGATTTCGGCGGGACGCGCCCAGACATAGAGCTTCGGGAGTCCGAACAAAATGGGGATGAACAGTAATACCAGGAGCGGCAACGTGCGCGTGCCGGCTTCCAGTAGGCGCCGGATCACCATTCCCCAGGCACCGCCGGTCATGTGCTGAAGCATCAGGATCGCCATGCAGCCCAACGTCACGCCGAGCCACGCCATAAAGCCGAGCAAGTACGCGGGGAAGAACTCGTCCGGTTTAATGATCGCTCCGATTATCGACATCACTGCGAAGGTCACACCAACAATCAGCGACCGTTGCCGGATGGTCTGCGCCACCGGCGGAGCCAGCAGGTCGGTATTGTTCACTCGCGCCGTCCCTGTCATTGCTGCTTCTCTTTCGGCACATCCGCGGATGGGAACGCTACTGTGGGCAGCGTTGCACCTGAACCCGGCTCCCGGAACTGAGGGGGTTCGGACGGCACGTTTTGTCCTTGCGGAACTTCGGCTGTGCTAGCGTTCTGACTCAGTTGCAATGCCCGGATGTAGGCCACGATGCACCACCGGTCCCGAGGTGAAATCTGCGACGCGTAATCCGGCATTGCTCCGAATCCGTTTGTCATTACGTCGAAAAAATATCCCAGCGGCGCTTTGCGCAGCCGGTCTATGTGATAGGACGGCGGGCGCCGGAATCCACGCTGGGGAATCATTCCATTGCCATCGCCCAGCCGGGAGTGGCAGGGAGAGCAGTAAATATTGAAACGCTCACGACCGCGCGTCATGACATCTGCGGTCACTGGAAACGGCATGTAGTCACCAGGCGTGTTGCCAAACTTGCCCGTGTAAAAGTATGTATCTTCACGCAAATCACCGCGGGCCACCGTTCCCTCCACCGGTGGGCGCGCTGAGCGCTGATCGGTATAAAAATCGCTCTTTGCCAGCGGATTCAAGCGCGGCTGCACATGCATGTCGAGCCGGCAAGCCGCCAGCAACAAGACGCATAGCGCGAAAATGGCGAACATTCGGAAGATCGGCATAGCTCTAACTGGGAACCTCCGAAATGGAGCGCGGTCCCAGGGTCTCCAAAAAAGCGCGGGTCGCCCCAGCGTCATACTTGGCATCAGAGGAAAAAATGATCAGGAAGAAGCGATCTCTGGTAGCGAAAGCAAACCGTGGCACATTGAAAACCGGGTGATATGGCATCGGTAATCCATTCAACGCCAACATTCCCAAGACCGCTGCCAGACCGGCAAACAAAATCGTCATCTCGAAGGTCACGACTATGAATGCCGGCCACGAATTATAGGGTCTGCCGCCGACGTTAATGGGATAACTCACGGCTGAAATCCAGTACTGCAAGGCGTAGCCCGACATGCATCCCAGAAGCCCGCCAATCAATACCACGAGCGGCACACTGTTCTTCCGGAACCCGATCTCTTCGGCCAGACCCTCCACCGGGAACGGGCTGTAGGCGTCGATCTTGTGATAGCCCTCTTCGCGTGTGCGGCGCGCTGCCGCTACCAAGTCGCTCGCCGAATCGAACTCAGCCATCATTCCGTAAATCGTGAGGCGCTTCATTCGGGCTTCACCTCGGCTTCCGGCAACAGAGTGCGCATTTCAAAAATCGAAATTGCGGGCAGGATGCGCAGGAACAGGAACATCAACGCCAGGAACATGCCAATAGTTCCGATGTACGTCATCCAGTCCCAGCGCGTCGGGTAATACATGCCCCATGAAGAATTCAGGAAATCGCGATGCAGGCTGACTACCACGATGACGAACCGCTCCAGCCACATGCCAATCAGAACGTCTAACGAAATCAGAAACAGCCAGAACGGACTGCTGCGCAGTTTGCTTATCCATAGCACCTGCGGGATAGCGATGTTGCAAACCAGCAGCAACCCGTACAAGAGGTGATACGGGCCGTGTAGCCGGTTCCACAACAAGAACGCGTCATAGCGATTGCCGCTATACCAGCCCATGAATGCTTCGATTGCGTACCCATATGCGACGATGAGGCCGGTCGCCAGCATCACGCTGGCGGAGTTCTGCAGGTGGCGCTCGGTGATGAAGTCTTCCAGCCCATAAAACTTGCGGATGGGAATGGCCAACACGAGCACCATCGCAAAGCCGGAGTAGATAGCCCCAGCCACAAAGTAGGGAGGGAAAATCGTGGTGTGCCAGCCGGGCAGAATGCTGATGGCGAAGTCAAAGCTGACGACCGTGTGTACCGACAGCACTAGCGGCGTAGCCAGGCCTGCAAGTAGTAAATAGGCGGTCTCATAGCGAGCCCAATGGCGGGCCGATCCACGCCAGCCCATTGCCAAGATTCCGTAGATGATTTGCGCTCCACGATTTTCCGAGCGGTCACGCAGGGTTGCCAGGTCGGGGATCAATCCGATAAACCAGAACACCAGCGAGATGGTGAAGTAGGTCGAGACCGCGAATACGTCCCAAACCAGCGGGCTGCGGAATTGCGGCCAATAGTTCATGGTGTTGGGATAAGGAAAAAGCCAATATGCGAGCCACGGGCGGCCTAAATGAAGCACTGGGAACAGGCCGGCACAGGCCACCGCAAACAAAGTCATGGCCTCCGCAAACCGGTTGATCGAATTACGCCACGACTGTCGCAGCAGTAGAAGGATGGCGGAGATCAGTGTGCCCGCGTGCCCAATTCCAATCCACCACACGAAGTTGACAATAGCGAAGCCCCAACCTATGGGGATGTTCACACCCCAAATGCCCACGCCCCGCACGAACAAATAGCCGATGGCGTACAGCATCATCATCGTGACCAGGAACGCGACGCCGAAGCCGAAGAGCCATCCCACCGACGTCGGACGTGTCAACACGATAG
>QIAR01000543.1 GCA_003225595.1 Acidobacteriota bacterium
AACCCGCGACGATTGGGATCAAAGTATACGATGTGCCGATATTCGAAATCCGTCCACCCCATCGGACCTGCCCACGGCTGTTCTCGAACGAGTCCGCAATGTGGCGATCCGCCGCAATCAATCCCCCCGTCGCCGCCCCCGACAGCAACCATGCCCACGCATTGTGGTGGTCGACGTGGAAAGGACTCGTGAAGATGTCTTCCTGATCAAGAAGAATATTTAGGAACAATTTCCGTATGAGAGTTTTTGGCCGCTCCGTATCTCCAGGATAGAAGATGCGGTCGCGTCGGTCTAAAGCTGATGGAGGTTGCGTCTGTGAGGCCGATCCGGCTGGTGCGCTCTCCGTTCCAGACTGCCCTACTTCCGACTGTGCTTGCGGAGTAAGCTGCCGCGCAGCGTCCGTTCCATCGTCGCTTGCGGCTGCCATACCTGCAAGGATCATGGTTATCGTCAACATTGCGGCGCATCGAAGTGCTTTCACCACATCCTCCAATCCAAAGCTCATCTCAGACGGCACAATGAGCGTCCGTCTGGGGCTTGCCCGTCGCAATACTGGTGATCTACTTCATCATCTTTCCCTTCATTTCCTTCGATGCGGGCTCGGCTTTATGCCCACCACTCTCGCCCTCAGCGTTCCTTACCGAATAGCCACGATTCGGTCGCGCAGCCCACCCTCCTCGTGCGCAACCTTCCTCGGGACAAGGCTGGCAGTCGACGCCAGCGTTACGATTTTCTCGCACGCTGGGGCGCGTTGCACGCCCCCCGAGGACGACTTCGGGTATGCCGTCGTAGTGCTCAAGAAAATCGGGGACAGATGGCTGATCGTAGCTCATGAATCCGCCCTCCTGACCTAGCGACGGCAATCCGTCACTTAGACAGGCCCAGGGCGCATTGACTGCCAAGGACGGAGGACAAAGAGTCCATATCCTTTGTGCGTTTTGTGTGCGGTCGTCAGTGCTCCAATGGCACCCAGATTTGCGCGGTACGGCTGACGCAAAGATTCATCCAAGCTTTGATGCGATTCTCTGTATGTGCGGCAGTATATGCTTTGTTGAAAGGGCACGGAGAAAGCAATTCACTCGTGAGCCGCGAGCAAGGATCGGCCTTCAATACCTTCCCAGACGGGCTTAGATTTTGTGAAGAACGCCACGCTAACGCGAGCTATTTCCTTGCAGATAATTACAGGTCTTGAGATCTTTCCCATCACAAGCTGCGATGTTCGACCGCACCGCCTCCCTAGTGCGTTGGAGGATTGTGGACATCGAACCTCTGGATACGCGTTCAACAACCGGCTTCGTGAACCAGCGGACTGATGTTGAAATATCCCGACTCAACGCAATTGCTTCCACTTCAATATACACGCCGCCATCCCGCTCCTCAAACTTTGTGAGACTGTAAAGCCGCCAAATATAACCATGGCCCTCGTCCATCGGCAGCTTGTTCTGATCGGGTTGACCATAATCCTTGATCTCCTGAACGCGAGTACTGTAGGAAATGCAGTATCGGCGTCTCCCATCCAGCTGCGAGCAGTGCGACTCGAATTGGCCTTCGAGAACGATCTTTTCAAAGAGCACGTTCTTCAGCCCGAGCATAGAGAATTCGTATTTCTCGCCGGTCCGGCCCAGGAATTTTGATTCGATGACCGTTGGCTTGTAAAAATCCTTGTAGCGGTTGTAGTCGTGAACTACGGCGAATACATCATTTATTCTGACGCTCGGGATGAAAATGGCCCCAATCCAGTCATGGATGAGCCCATCATGCACTTTCAGCGGGCTACCTTCTTCCACGGGTGAAATCAGAATTTCACCTTGGCGGACGCGCTGGCTCCGGCTGGGCTCTTCCTCGATCCACAGGAATGGATCGTCCGTACTGAGGTTTCGGTGCATACGTAAGTTGGCCCTCTGAAGATAGTCGTCCCACGCGTTCAGCGTCTCCTGTTTCAATTCTGACGCATTCGACATTGCGGGGACAGCCAGAAGCACTACGGTCGCGAGTCCATCTCGGAACCAGTTGAGACGTTGAAGGAGCATAGCCATAATTGCCATATTCAGTCTGATGTGCAAAACAAGATGGTGGGCCGCCTAGCTCCATCCATCGATCAGCAAATTTGGCGATTGGTTCAGAAAGCCGCAGGGGCCCCTTTTAACACGGGTGCGATACAGTGTGCCTCAAGTCCACCAGAAAGGACCAAAACTGTCTTACTGCGGAAGTTTAATCCGCCGCACTAGATTCTGGAACCGGCTGTCAGGGCGTAGGCTGTCATAGTCGGGATCAAGGTCTAGGTCAAGCAAACCCGGAGCGGGTTCTTCGTAAGCTTTTTCCAGCCACTCGAAAGCCTTGTCCTTTCCGGTCGCGACAAGCTGATGCTGCTGATAGCTGAAAGCAACCGATTGCTGGACGAGAATCTTAAAAACTAGCTGGTTCTACAAAGTCCTCAACCAGAATTTTGGCCACTTCGCTATCAGAGTTGGATGTTTGGAGACCAATGGGAAGTAGAAAAATTGTCGGCTAGGCGATCGTACGGAATAAAATTTCGCAGCGGTTCGCCCCACGGTGCATGCAGATCGCTTCCCTGATAACGATGTGCTCCCCATAATGTAGCGCTAGGCCCTTGGCGATTCCTATGGCTAGGGCACACATACGACGCGGCGAATCATAAACCATCAGGACCTCATTGTTGCTCAAGCGCTGGCTCATTAGCTGGGGAGGCTTGGCACCGGGATTTTGGACTCGTACTACCGTGTGGACA
>QIAR01000544.1:0-1433 GCA_003225595.1 Acidobacteriota bacterium
CAATGCCGTGCATTTTAATCCTGCAAATTCGAACCGGAGATCACGCCGGGAGCGACCCGACCGACTAAGAAAGTTTAGAACTAGGGGCCGCACATCTAAATTCTTTTCCTGGTGTTACGAAATTAGAACACGGGCGTTGGAGAGTAGAATCGATTTCAGTGGGGGCGACGATGCAAACGCAGCGGAAGTGTGGATGCAAGTTGCGGGATGGAGTTTATGTTTGCGATCTCACGGGATGGAATTGCAGCAGATATCGGCTTCAGAAACTCCTCCATCTGGAAGGCCACCTTTTGTGAAGGATTACGTCTGCCCTGTATCCCAGCAAGTAGTGATGATTCCAGGCCCGATTTCATCAAGCTAATAGGACCCAGTGCAAGATGCGGCTGGCGACAATCGCATTTGGGAGACCGGGGGCCGAATGTGGCGGGGGCGATGCTCCGTCAATATGCAATGGCAAACGACTACCAAGCCAAAGCAAAAGCCAACCCTTCAAGGTGGGCATCCCAATGCCACTCCAGAAATGCCACTCCAGAAAAAAGAGCATTTTCGCGGAGCGCAACTCCAATTGAGCGCATCTTCCGTAAGGCGATGGGCCGCAAGATGAATGAGCAGGAACAGAAGATCCTGCCGCCCACGAGGCGGAAGCGGGCAGCCAGCCTTTGAAACCCTTAGAGATCGCCCGTACGGGCTACCCTCATTTCTATAGTTGAGGCGTGATCCGGGGCAACAGTTGCATGCTCCGTGCCATCAGCGTTACGCTGCCTGAGAGTGTCGCCATTTCGCACCGTTCGTTGAAACTTCCGCACGAATCGGTTCGCTTGCCTCAAATTCTGTCTTACGAACGAAGAAAATGTGCCCATTCTCAATACATTGATAGGCCACAACACTCGGACCAATCAGTCGCTCCAGAGATGTACTCCCGCACAATGGACAGAGCAACAGAGCCATAGCGCCCTCGCATTTCTATCTTTTGCGCAGGAGAGATCGCAGATTTCACCTCCCCTGCGCACCCCGGGCTGTGCCGAGGGCTATGCGGAAACTTACGCTCCTCCGTCTTTAAGTCCACGAAAAAACGCGCAACTTTATTGACCTTGTTTTTCCACTACATGCACACCGTTCCACAGCCCTATGACAAGAAACTGTGCAGTCGCTTCGCTGTGTGCGTATGCAACCGGCACTCCCCTGATTTTCTGCGGCCTTCCTTCTTTTGAAATCCGCTCATGACACGGCCCCGAGGCAATCTGGGAATGTGTAAATCGAGGCAAAATGGCGTCGTAAGCGGACTTCGTTGCAGCGTGGAATCGCAGTAGTGCGCGTCTACGTATTTCTTGTGCGGGCAGCCCACGTAGTCGCATTGGCCTGCGTCGGGTTTTCCTGACGGATTGCCGCCGCCAGATCAAGCCCGTCCATACCAGGATGGTGTCTATCCGTCA
>QIAR01000544.1:1445-1997 GCA_003225595.1 Acidobacteriota bacterium
AAAGGCGAAACGCTTCATCGCCATCAGAGGCCGACTCGACTTCATCGCCGCTGTTCGTAAGGGTAGCCGTGGTGTATGCCCTCACTCCTGGCTCGTCTTCAACTACTAGGATTTTCATGCGCCTATTTCCGCCTACCCTGCCGGGGCTGGCTGAAGCCTCGCGCTTACGCCTACGTTCCTTGGCCTGTGCTCCAAGCTCTCAGCCTGCTTCCGGGTCAATCGCATGTTCGGAGGTTTTCAGGGCGGGGGGTTTCTTTCTCGTTGCCATACCTACACCATCATGCACAAATCGGTAACGAGGGCAGGCCACATTGATTTGACGCGAAGAAGGACATCTGTGGTCGGCGGCGGCTTCTTCCTCAGGCGGATGCTGCGCGAGCATGTTCCCGTACTTAAGGGGCTTTCCCGATCCACCACAGGACTTTTCCGACGATACGCCAGCCACGACTCTTGCTCAGAATGACGGACTCATATCCCCGGTTTTCAGGTTCGAGCACTTCCACTCCTCGATAGCGCCGGAACCGCGAAATAGACAGTCCCTTTTTCGCATCC
>QIAR01000545.1 GCA_003225595.1 Acidobacteriota bacterium
TTTCTGCGGAAAGCGGGCAACGGTTTGTCCTTACAAATCTCTGATTGACGCTAGGCGATGCGGACACTAGAATCGCGTGTTTTCCTGACAAGGAGCTCTCGATTGATGCATCGTTTCACGATACGTCGACGACTAGGTTTGCTGCTCCTGATCACCGCGTTGGTGCCGGGAGCAGGCGTGGCTATGGCGCAGGCGGCATCAGCAGACGTTGAGCACAACGAAGCCGTCATCAAGAATGCCGTCATCATAACGGTGAGTCACGGCACCCTCAAAAACGGCAGTGTTTACATCAAGGACGGCAAGATTGCTGCCGTAGGCGAATCCGTGAATGCGCCGTCCACGGCGAGGGTGATCGATGCGGGCGGAAAATATCTGACGCCGGGGATCATCGACTCCCACTCGCATCTCGCACTCGATGAGGATGTAAATGAAGCTACCAGTCCGGTCACTCCGCAAATGATGATGATCGACGCCTTCGATTACCAGGATAAGGCCATCTACCGGGCGTTAGCGGGCGGCGTCACAACATCGCTTTTGCTGCATGGTTCGGCCAACATGATTGGCGGCCAGGCGGTTGTGATCAAGCACAAATATGGTGCCAATCGCGATGCAATGCTTTTTCCGGGAGCGCCCAGATCAATCAAATTTGCCAGCGGCGAAAATCCCAAACGAGTGTACGGAGTAAAGGAGCAGCTTCCTTCCACACGCATGGGCAACTTCGCTGTGCAACGCGAAGCACTGGTGCAGGCGCAGGACTATATACGTGAGTGGGACGACTACCATGCCAAGGTGAAGCGCGGCGACAAGGACGCGAAAATGCCGAAACACGATCTGAAGCTGGAGGCACTGGCGGATGTGCTGCGCGGCAAGTTACTGGTGCAGATCCATTGCTATCGTGCTGACGAGCTTCTGACTGAGATGGCAATGGCGAAAGAGTTCGGATACAAGGTTCGGGCCTTCCACCACGCGCTTGAGGCTTACAAGGTTGCGGACAAGATTGCAGCGGAAGGCGTGGCGATCGCGACTTTCGCCGATTGGTGGGGCTACAAACAGGAGGCGTGGGACGCGATTCCATGGAATGCCGTCATGTCCATGCGGAAGGGTGTTCGAGTGGCGATCAAGAGCGACTCCGACGACTTCGCGCGACGCCTGAACCAGGAGGCAGCCAAGACGATGCGCTACGGCGGGGCTACGGAAGAAGAGGCGCTGAAGATGGTCACCCTCAATGCGGCCTGGATTATTGGCGTGGACGATCGCGTCGGCTCGATTGATGTGGGCAAGGATGCCGACCTGGTGATTTGGGATGGGTATCCGCTCTCCAGCTACGGCGTGCCGAACAAAGTGCTGATCGATGGCGACGTGTACTTCGATAGGTCCCTACCGGGATACGGCATGCCCCATTACAGGGAGGGGCAATGAGAGACCAGTCCTCAGTTCTTGGTTACCAGGTGCCAGTGAGCCTCGCTAGTCGTTGGTCATTAGTCGTTTGCCAAATGCTGATCGTTGTGGCTTGCGTCTTACCGACGATCGCGCGGGCCCAGGATAGGCCGATCGCTTTCAAGGGCGGGAAGCTGCTGACTGTGACCCACGGGACAATCGAAAACGGCGTACTCGTAATCAAGGACGGCAAGATTGCGGCAGTCGGGGCGGCGGCCTCCCTGAGAATTCCTAGAGATGCCCGGGTCATTGATGTGACCGGCATGACAGTTTATCCGGGGCTGATTGATTCCGAGACTAACCTGGGGCTGACGGAAATCTCGGCAGAGCAGAGCACGAATGATCTGATCGAGAACAGCGATGAAATCATGCCTCACATGCACATCTACGACGCGTTCCATGCGGAGTCGGAACTGATTCCGGTATCGCGGGTGAATGGGGTCACGAATGCGATCGTGGCTCCGGAGAACCGGGACACGCTTCCGGGTCAGGATTCGTTCATTCAGCTGGATGGGAAGTCAGCGCCGGAAATGCTGCTGGTGCGGGACATCGCTATGCCACTGAACTTCACCGGGACTCAGCGGCGAAATGAGGGGCCCTTTGAGAAGCGGAAGTTTCCCTCCACGCGAATGGGGATGGCAGCGCAGTTGCGTCAAGCCTTTTTAGATGCCCAAGACTACAGGCAGAAGTGGACAGAGTACGAAAGCAAGAAAGGGGAAACCAAGACGGATGACAAGAAGTCGGCGCCGGCACTGCCCAAGCGCGATCTGAAGCTTGAGGCATTGCTTCCATATCTGGACGGCAAGAAGACGATTGTGCTCGCGGCAGAGAGGCCTAGTGATCTGGAAACTGCGGTCCGGCTGGCGCGTGAGTTCAATTTGAAATTCGTGCTGAACCACATCAGCCATTCACAGCCCATCCTGGACTATGTGGTGAGCCTTAAAGTGCCGGTGATCGTGGGACCTATTTACGAAGCGCCTAAGGAAGAGGAACGATACGATGCGGTCTACAGCCTGCCTGCGCAGTTGTACAAACGTGGGGTGAAGATTGCCTTTGCGTCTTTCGAAGCGCACAACGCGCGCAACCTGCCGTATCAGGCGGGGTATGCGGTGGCGTTTGGGTTGCCCCACGACGAGGCGCTGAAGGCGATCACGCTGAACCCGGCAGAGATCTGGGGTGTGGCCGACAAGCTGGGATCGCTTGATGCGGGCAAGACGGCAAACGTGGTAGTTGCGACGGGCGATCCGCTCGACGTAAGGACCGATGTTAAGCGGGTGTTCATCGAGGGGCGAGAGGTCCCGATGACGACTCGCCAGACAAGATTGCGGGATCAGTACTCGGGGCGTTGACACGAGCAGCATCCGTGTGAGAGGGCACTAGCGCCACACAATTACGCGCTTTGTGTTGACGTTGACCCGCGGAAGCGCCAGCGATTAGGATTCTGAAGGACCACAGACCAGGGATACTACCAATTCATTAAGCGAAGCGCACTTTCTAGAAGGACAGAATTTGTTCCTGGACGGGCGTTGACGCCCGTCGCTACACAATCTCGGCACTTCCTTTACACTAATTCGCGGAGACAATTACACTACTCGTTCCTTTCTGGTTGCCGTGAGGTGGATTTATGACTACCGAAGAAAAGGTAAAGCAGATTATTTCCGAGCAGCTGGGTATAGAAGAAAGCGAGATTACATCCAATTCTTCCTTTGCCGATGACCTTGGAGCCGATTCTCTGGACCAGGTGGAACTGGTCATGGCGCTGGAGGAGGCATTCGAGCTTGAAATCTCGGATGAGGATGCGGAAAAGATCCGCACCGTACGAGATGTCCTGGAATATGTGGAAAAGAACGCGAAGGTGAGCAAGTAGAGAGCAACAGCCGAGTATTGTTCACCGGAACGGGACGGGCGCTGTCCCTGCAGGGTTGTGGAGGGCAAGCGCGCCTTTTCCCACCTGGGCATGGGCGGGCGCGGATCCCGGTCCTGACACAAGCAATCAAAACTTGAGCACAGGCGGTGGGGGTCGCCGCCGGCAAGGAGAGCAATGGCACCCGTTGACGATAAGGTGAAACAGATCATCGTGGAGCAGTTGGGAGTGGATGAGGGCGAGGTGACATCC
>QIAR01000546.1 GCA_003225595.1 Acidobacteriota bacterium
TCGCAATTTTCCCGGCGCAAGGTGAAGAAGACGTATATCGCTATGGTGCATGGCTGGCTCAAACAGAACCAGGGTACCGTCACCAGCGGCATCAGTCGCGATCGCGTGCGTCGAACACGTATGACGACGCGCCGCCAGGGTGGACGCGAGGCGATCACGCATTACCAAGTGCGCCGGCGGCTGGATTCGCCCTACGGAAAGTTCAGTTTGCTTGAGGTGAAAATTGATACTGGCCGCACGCATCAGATCCGAGTGCACCTGACGTCGCTGGGTCACCCCGTGGTGGGGGATGCGCTGTATGGCGCGCCGCGCGAGCTACAGATGAAATCGGAAAAGCGCCGGCAACCTGATGCTCTCGTCAAAACGGTATCTTTACCTCGGAATTTTCTCCACGCATCGGCTCTTGAATTCGAACACCCGCGCACCGGCGCTGTATTGGCTTTCTCGCGCCCATTGCCGCGAGAACTCGAGGATTTCCTTGCCAAGCTGGAGGAGCAGCAGCTTTGAATACCCCGCTTGACTTCCGGCTATAATTGAGGTTCCGATATGACTCTTCGCTGGATTTTTTTCCGGGTCACGGTGGCGCTGCTGGCGTCGTCATGTTCAATGGCACAAAACTTGGGAAAGGACGAGTTACCCTCTGCTCCTTCTGCCACTCTCGAGCAGCAAAATCAGGCTAAGAAGCCGCCTCCAGCCCCGCCGCAAGCAGCTCCGCCAGAGCAACGGAGTTCGGCCGAGCCTCAGCCTTCGGTCGAGCCGCCGGCTTCACCGAAACAAGAAACGCAAAATCAATCTCCTACAGAAAGCGCAAGTCCCGCACCTCAAGGCGATATCGAATCCGCCACACAGCCAGCCCGTGCGGAATCCCAGAAGGAAGATGGCGACGAGTCTCGTCCTTTAGTGCGCAAGCGGGTCGACGAAGTAAACGTGGTGTTCACCGTTACTGATAAACACGGGCGGTACGTCAAGGATTTGAAAAGAGATGATTTCAAAGTCGTCGACGACAACAAGCCAGCGGAACAAATTCGAAGTTTCCGCACTGAGACCGACCTCCCTCTGCAAGTGGGACTTTTGATCGATGCCAGTAACTCGGTGCGCGATCGCTTCAAGTTCGAGCAGGAATCAGCAATTGAATTTCTGAACCAGACCATCCGGCGCAAGTATGACAAAGCCTTCGTGATTGGTTTCGATGTGACACCGGAGGTGACGCAGGACTTCACCGACAGCACGGACGCGTTGTCCCGCGGTGTGCGCGCGTTGCGGCCCGGTGGAGGTACGGCCATGTTCGACGCCTTATACTTCGCCTGCCGCGACAAGCTGAGGAAAGCGCCCCAAGCGGGGCCAGTGCGACGCTCCGTCATCCTGTTGAGCGACGGCGATGACAACCAGAGCCATGTCACGCGCGAGGAGGCTATCGAAATGGCGCAGCGCGCCGAAGTGATCGTCTACACCATCAGCACCAACGTCAGCGGCATGAAAAAAGGAGGAGACAAGGTGCTGGAGCGCATTGCGGCCGCGACCGGGGGGCGTGCCTTCTTCCCCTTCCAGATCCGTGATGTCGCGGATGCCTTCGCCGAAATCCAGGACGAACTGCGCAGCCAGTATGCGCTCTCCTATAAACCCGCAGATTTCAGACCCGACGGCCGATTTCGCACCATAGAAATCATGGCGCAAAACCATAAACACCTGCACGTGCGCGCCCGCCGCGGCTATTACGCGCCGGTAGAGTAGAAGCTTCTGGCTTTCTCATGAATGGCCGTTAGGCAGTTGGTGTAAGGGCCTGTTTACATCAACAATCTGACGCACTAGCGTTTGTGCCCAACGCGAATTACCATCTCTTAGCTGGTTTCGCCAAGACCGTATCCTAGGCATATGTCTAATCTGATCGCTCGATCGAAGTTCTGCCTCACTGCGGCAATGGTGTTGCTGGTGCACTCCTGGATCGGCGCGACTGCCGAGAACCTCCGGTACAGTCCGGTTTCGCGCGATGTCGTCGAAACCCGTTTGGTGAAATACGCCGGCAACAACAAGCAACGTGAGGCAACGCTCAAGCAAATGTTTGCGGAAGCCGGTTGCGACGACCAGCACCTTTCCGAACAGCCGGTAAAGGGATCGAAGCTGCCCAACGTCATTTGCTTGCTGCCGGGCAGCTCCGACAAGGTCATCATCGTCGGAGCGCACTTCGATCGCGTGTCCGAAGGTGATGGAGTCGTCGACAACTGGAGCGGTGCGTCGCTGCTGCCATCTCTGTATGAAGCGGTAAAGATTGAGCCGCGCAAGCATACCTACATCTTCATTGGGTTCACCGACGAGGAGCAGGGCGAAGTGGGGTCGCATTTCTATGCCCGGCAAATGACCAGGGATCAGGTCGCTGCGGCCGATGCGATGATAAACATGGACACGCTTGGCCTGGCTCCTACCGAGGTCTGGGCCAGCCATTCAGACAAGCGGTTGACTGGTGCACTCGCTTACATCGCGAAGCAGTTGAACGTACCCGTCACCGGTGTCAATGTGGAGCAGGTCGGCAGCACCGACGCCGAGCAATTTTCCGACCGCAAGATCCCTCGTATTACGATTCACTCGTTGACGCAGGAGACCTGGAATGCCCACATCCTTCACACTTCGAAAGACAAGCTTTCAGCCATCCGGCTCGATGATTACTACCAGACCTACCGCCTGCTGGCGGCTTACGTCGCTTTCTTGGACCAGGTTGCGAGCATCCCGGCGACGCCGAATCCGCATTAGCGGCGAAATCACTGTCGTAAAATCCCCATTGCACCAGTAACGCTCAAAATGGCTTGTTGATGAGATGAGTTCTAGTCTGACCAACTCTGATGGCGGGATACTCCAGTACTCCACTTCCTAAGAAGCTTGGCATCAAGCATTACTCCCGCATCGCCATGCTCGGTGTGCCTGCGGATGTAAAGGCAGAACTCAAAGATGCCATTGCGACCTGTGAATTGTCTCGCAAAGGACGCCGAGCTCTCGACTTTGTTCTTGTGTTTGTTAAAACGCAGGCCAAATTGAAGAATGAATTCTCGCGACTGGCGCAACAATTGGCGCCGGCTGGTATGTTGTGGGTGGCGTGGCCGAAGAAGACGTCCGGCATAGCTTCCGATCTCAGCGAAAACGAAGTGCGCCGCATTGGATTGGAGATCGGCCTGGTTGACGTGAAAGTTTGTGCGGTAAATGAAGTGTGGTCGGGATTGAAGT
>QIAR01000547.1 GCA_003225595.1 Acidobacteriota bacterium
GGCCGAGAGAGATTCCGCGGAAAACGATGGTAAACCATGTATTACGCGGTGCGTGGGCAGAATTGCCAGCCCCGGGCTGTTCATGTTGACGAAGGTCATCATCGCCATTTCGTACGGAGCATCTTCGCCATCGCTCGGCCGCAGCAAGGCAGTAGCCGGGGTATGCTCGCGTGGAGCGCCGCCGCCTGCGGCAGCCGCCGCGGTTGACTGTCTTTCATTGCGATAGTTGAGCGCAGTTTCATAGCGGTGGTGGCCATCGGCGATGATGAGTTTCTTGTCACGCATTTTGCTGCGGATGAGATTAATCACGCCTGGATCGGAAATCTTCCACACCCGGTGCAGCACGCCATCCTCGTCCGTGACTCCCATTGCCGGTGGTGTATGAGGCACGAGGAGTGCTTCGATTTCCCCCGTGTCGCTATATAGCATGAAAATCTGGCCCAAATGAGCCCGTGTGGCGCGTAGCAAATCCAGTCGGTCGGCTTTTGGTTTCGGGAGGGTCTGCTCGTGACGAAAAACGATTCCGGCGGAATAGTCCTCGACACGGCCCAACGCGATAAACCCGCGCCGCTCAGATTCCCCCT
The DNA here is from genome assembly GCA_003225595.1 of Acidobacteriota bacterium. Classification (GTDB taxonomy): domain Bacteria; phylum Acidobacteriota; class Terriglobia; order Terriglobales; family Acidobacteriaceae; genus Gp1-AA124. The sequence goes on from QIAR01000547.1 coordinate 585, forward strand.
CCCCTCCCGGCATAGTGAAATGTTGCGAGTAGGCGTAGATCGAGGGCTCCGGATCCTGGAGGAAAATGCCTTGGCGGCGCCAATCGAGAAAAAAGGAAGCGGCGCGCGTATAGACATTTTGGTGCATATTGTCCGCCGGCTCCCGCTTGCCGAGGATAATGCGCACGAGGTTGTATGGGCTTGCGGCGTAATATCTTTCCTGCATTACTTCGGTAATCTTGTCATAGGGCTGGGTAACCACCTGGGGGAGGAAAACGCGTTCTGCGTCATACCGGAGAGCGCGAAAAGGGGCAATGTTGGCCATGGGAGCAGACTTTGCATTTTAACAAGCCGGGCGCGGCTCGAGGTGTTCGTTCCAAAACGGAATTAGATGAACAAACTTATGCGCACTAACAGCATCGAAAGGCCGGAACAGAAGACTGAGAAAGACCTGACACAAAAATGACAAAAAGCTGAACCCACTGGCAAATTCCTGTGGTAGTATCAGCGGCAACGAGGTACTTTTTATGGCCCGCCAATATGGGCGCGGGTCATCTCGGCCCAGGATCTTCGATCGCAACCCCCGGTTGGCCCCTCCCAGGACCCAGGTAAATCCTATGCTGCGCCTGAATGATTTCGCGACTCTTATTTTGTTACTCGCCCTGGCCCTTGTGCTGGGATGCCTCACAACCTCCGCCGCCTGGGCGCAAAACAGCACGGACGAAGTGCATGTCAATCCGCGAGCCGAACCACCAGCTGTCAAGGATCAAAATTTTGTTGATCCCTCGGTGAAAACTCACGGTAAGCCGATGAAGGTGGACGTCGATTTGGTGCTGGTTCCAGTGACCATCACCGATCCCATGAATCGCCTGGTCACGGGACTCGACAAAGAGAATTTCTCACTATTCGAGGGCAAAGAGGCACAGTCGATCAAGACATTCTCCAGCGAGGATGCTCCGGTTTCGCTGGGCGTGATCTTCGACATGAGCGGCAGCATGAGCAGCAAGATCGAGCGGGCGCGCGAAGCGGTTGTGGAGTTCTTCAAGACCGCCAACCCGCAAGACGAATTTTTCATGATCACATTTGCCGATAAACCGGAGGAGATCGCGGATTTCACGCAGTCGGTCGAGGAGATCCAGGGGAAACTGGTGTACACAGTGCCCAAAGGCCGCACGGCGCTGCTGGATGCCATTTACCTGGGGATCAGCAAAATGCGGCAGGCGAAATTCTCTAAGAAGGCGCTGTTGATCATATCCGATGGTGGGGACAACCACAGCCGTTACACGGAAGGAGAGATCAAGTCGCTCGCCAAAGAGTCCGACGTGCTCATCTATGCGATCGGCATTTACGACCACTATTTCCCTACGGAAGAGGAGCGCCTCGGTCCGGCACTGCTGACTGAAATTTCGGAACTGACTGGCGGGCGTACCTTTACTATTGACAACCCCAACGATCTGGCCGACGTGGCTACAAAGATTGGTATCGAGCTGCGCAACCAATATGTGCTGGGTTACCGTCCAAAGAATGGAACACGTGATGGCAAGTGGCGTAAGATAAAAGTAAAACTGATACCGCCCAAAGGGTTGCCCCCGCTACGGGTCTATGCCAAAACCGGATATTATGCACCGACGGAATAGTCATGTCTTCCTGTTCATAGTCCTCTTTTTTTCGTCTGTCCTTTGCGTCCAGGCCCAAACCACAACCCCGGCGCAGTCTACACCGCAAACCTCCGCCCAACAGCCGCAAGGGCCACGAGGCTCTGCTCCAGCCCAGCCGTCAGGACAGCAACCTACCCAGCCGGGGCAACCGAGTTCAGCCCCTCAGCAGGGCCAACAACCCGCAGCGCCGGGTGGAGCGCCGGCCGAGGCAGGACAGTCGCCCGAAAGCAATGAGGGTGGTGTCTTCGTTTTCAAAAAAGAAGTGAACGAGGTAGTGCTGCACGCCACCGTCGTGGATGACAAGCAGCGCATGATTACGAACCTCGATAAAGGCGCATTCACCGTCCTCGAGGACGGCAAACCGCAAGCGATCACGTCCTTCCGCCACGAAGATATACCGGTGGCCATGGCGATCGTGATCGACAATTCGGGCTCCATGCGGGAAAAGCGCCCGAAGGTGAACCAGGCGGCACTGAATCTGGTGAGATCCAGCAATGCGCAGGATCAAGTATTCATCGTCAATTTCAACGATGAGTATTACCTAGATCAGGACTTTACTTCGAACATCAACCAGTTGAAAGAAGCGTTGGAGAAAATCGAAGCCCGTGGCGGCACGGCTTTGTACGACGCCGTGGTCGCGTCGGCCGACCACCTCAAGAAGAATGCCAAGCTGGAACGCAAGGTCTTGTTCGTAGTCACCGATGGTGAGGACAACGCCAGCCGCGAATCCCTGGAACAAGCAGTGCGGCGGTTGCAGGAAGAGAACGGTCCCACCGTTTACGCCATCGGTCTGCTTGGAGAAGAAAAACAACGGCGCGCACATCGGGCTCTGCAGACCATGACCGAGAGGACCGGAGGCATTTCGTTCTTCCCCAGAACGCTGGATGAAGTGGACGCCATCAGCAGGTCCGTAGCCCATGACATCCGCAATCAATATACGATTGGCTACAAGCCCACCAATCCGAAGAGTACGGGCGGTTACCGGGCCATCCACGTGGATGCCAGAGCCCACGGATATGGCAAGCTCACCGTCCGCACCAGAAGCGGGTACTACGCGGGTCAGGAGCGGGCTTCGAGCGGGCTGCACTAAATCCGCTATTTGATCAATCCCATCACAATGCATTGTCACGTTGTGGAAGTGTAATTGACGCTGTGCCTCTGCTTCCGTACTCTGTAGAGTGCGAATGAAAACGGACGAAGGCTCGCGCCTCCGCGTAGCTGATGACATCACCCAATTGGTCGGCGAAACACCCATTCTCCATTTCAGGAAACTTGTTCCTCCCGGATCGGCTGACGTGTATGCCAAGCTGGAGTACCTGAATCCGGGCGGCAGCGTCAAGGATCGCGCGGCAGTCGGCATCATTCAACGAGCTGAGGAGGAGGGGAAACTGCGCCCCCTGGGCACCATCGTAGAGGCGACGGCGGGGAACACCGGAATTGGCTTGGCGCTCATCGGAGTGAATCGCGGTTACAAAGTTGCACTATTCGTGCCAGAGCGCTTTTCGGAGGAAAAAGTGATGCTCATGCGAGCCCTTGGCGCAGAGGTGATTCGCACTCCCGACGCCGAGGGCATGGAAGGTGCAATCCAGCTGGCCAAAGAATTCGCGGCCGGCAATCCCAATGTTTTCATGGCATCCCAGTTCGAAAATCCTGCCAATCCTGACTACCACTACGAAACTACTGCGTGCGAAATATTCGAACAAATGGAAGGCCGCATCGACGCCCTCGTAATCGGCGCCGGGACAGCAGGGACTTTCACCGGCGTGGCACGATACCTGAAACAACGGTTGTCTGACGTGCTGGCCATAGCCGTAGAAACCCAGGGGTCCGTACTTGGTGGTGGGCCGCCGGGGAAACACAAAGTGGAGGGGATCGGCACAAGTTTCGTTCCCAAGAACTTTGATCCCACGGTGTGTGACGAAGTCATCATGGTCACTGACGCCGACGCCTTCGACATGGTGAAGAAGCTCGCAGCGCTTGAAGGCGTGCTATCCGGATCGAGTGGCGGAGCCAATATCCACGCTGCGCTCGAGGTTGCACGGCGTTTGAGGTCGGGGAAGCGCGTGATCACGATGATACCGGACTCAGCCGAGCGATACTTATCTAAGAAAATTTTTGAAGGCGGAGTCTAGGGAGATGGTGCAAGCAACGTCTCTACCGATGCCGCAGTTCGCGTAGAGACGCAGCTTGCTCGTTGAAAACACACCGAAAATCATGCCCAAGAACAAACAAACAGGCTTTGCCACTCGCGCCATTCACGTTGGCCAGGAACCCGATCCATCGACAGGTGCGGTGACGGTTCCCATCTACGCTACTTCCACATATGTTCAGCAGGAGTTGGGAAAGCACAAGGGTTACGAGTACTCGCGCGTTTCAAATCCAACGCGCGACCGGCTTGAAAGAAACCTGGCTGCACTCGAGGGCGGCATCGGCTCACGGGTTTTCGCCAGTGGCATGGCTGCGATCAACGCGATCTGCACCATGTTGAAAGCCGGCGATCACATGGTCTGCGGCCATGACTTATACGGCGGGGTGCCGCGGCTGTTCAATCAAGTGCTGGCGGGCTTCGGCATGGAGTTCACATATGTCGACACTTCTGTTGCGGCAAACGTGGAACGCGCTATCCGCAAGAACACGCGCATCGTCTACGTGGAGACGCCCACGAACCCGCTGATGACGTTAAGTGATATCCCTGCGATCAGCGAAGTATGCCATCGTAAGAAAATTGAATTAGTAGTGGACAACACTTTCATGTCTCCTTATTTCCAGCAGCCGATCGCGTTGGGTGCAGACATGGTAGTTCACTCCACGACCAAGTTTCTCAATGGCCACAGTGATGGGCTTGGCGGAGTGGTGGTGTGCACCAAAGCGGAGCAAGCCGAGAAGTTGGG
>QIAR01000548.1 GCA_003225595.1 Acidobacteriota bacterium
TGTCGTCGAGCCCGTTTGCGAAAGCAAGATTCTTAGAGTGGTCGGTGATTGCCACGTAATTGTAGCCGCGGGTTCGCGCGGCATCGGCCATCTCCTCGATTGTGCAACGACCATCGGTCTCCACGGTGTGCATGTGCACGTCGCCCTGTATATCGGCTTGTGACACCAGAGCGGGCAGTGCCTGATTTGCCGCAGCCTCGATTTCGCCTTGGTTTTCCCGCAACTCCGGAGGAATGTAATCAAGCTTGAGCTTGGCGTAGATCTCTTCCTCCGTTTTGCCGGCAACCGGCTTCTGATTGTCGAGGCGTGCGAGGCTGTATTCGCTCAAGGTGAAACCCATCTTCAAAGCGCGCTGACGTAAGGCCACGTTGTGAGCCTTGGAGCCGGTGAAGTACTGCAAGGCGGCGCCGAAGGAGTCAGGTGGAAGCAGACGCACATCCACCTGCATACCGCTGCGTTGGCGAAAGCTGACCTTGTTTTCGCCTTGCGCAATAATCTGCATCAGGCCAGGGAATCGGATGAGGTGCTCGACCAGCTTCTCCCGACAGGCATCGTCAACGCACGCCGCGCCTGTCACCAGGACATCGAGATCGCCGATCGTCTCGCGTCCGCGGCGCAGGGAGCCGGCGGGGGTGACCTTCTCCACGCCCGGTACTTGCGAGAGGTGCTCGACTAGTTTGTCGGCCACCGCACCGGCCGCGTCCAGGAGAAACCGGCCGCCGATCCTGCGATAATCCTCGATGGCCTTCAACAATTTCTGCTCGTGCTTTTCGCCCATGCGGGGCAGGATGCGAATCTTGCCCTCCCGGGCCAGCTTTTCAACTCCCTCAAGGTCGCAGGTCTGATAGGCGCTCCAGATCAGAGCGATCGTCTTCGGTCCGAGACCCTGGATCTTAAGAAGCTCCAGCATCGAAGGTCGATACTTTTCCAGAAGCTCTGCGTGTAACGCGAGCCGGCCTTCTCCCAAAATTTGTTGAAGGTGGCCAAGCATGCTCTTGCCGATGCCTGGTACCTCTAGCAACTTTTTGGGTTCCGTGATGATGTCTGCTATTTGGTGCGGGAGCGCTTCAATGGCCTGTGCCGCGGTGCGGTAAGAGCGAATGCGAAACGAATCCTGGCCGTCGATTTCGAGCAAGTCAGCGGTTTCGTAGAGGATGCCGGCGATGGCTTTGTTGTCCATAGGTATGGAAAGAATTGGTAAGGAAAGAATTGTATCTCGCGGGACTGCAGAATGTGGGACCCTCGGCAGGGTATCCAATGCGATCGGACGGGCACCACAGCGGCCGATGCAACTCACCTACGGGAGGCAGATCCGCTGACTACTGGGCAACTTCAGAAGCAACCTTTGCGACCGTTGGCTGCTTGCGGTCCTTTCGGGCCTTGAGTGATTTCGGATTCGACTGCGTCTCCTTCCTGCAAGCTCTTATATCCCTCGGCGGAGATAGCGCTGTAATGGACGAACACGTCCGCTCCATCGTCCCGTCCGATAAATCCGTACCCCTTGGCGTTATTGAACCACTTTACCGTTCCTTTCATACGTTCCACGTGCCCCCTCTTGCATGCACGCTCTGGCTGGACAAAGGGCGTGCTGTCATATTATGTGACATTGTCCGGCCAGCCCACTCGGCTGTCAAGGGTGTGATCGCACGAAAACCCACTATTCACGCGCTTTCCCGGCACTTTTGTGCCATGCGAGCCAGA
>QIAR01000549.1 GCA_003225595.1 Acidobacteriota bacterium
GTTTCGAGAGGTTCTGGTCTACGGCGAGAATTACTACCGACCCGGGGTGGTGCACGATGTCGCGTCGGACGTGGACACCGCCGGGTTCCAAAACGTGATCGGTGGTCACCCAGAAAATGGGTCCGCGGTAGACCTCGCGGGAAGAAAGGATGCGGGCCTTGGAAGCGGCTTTATTGCGAGAGAGCTTGCGCATGTGGACCGATGAAAGTGTCAATGCTCCAGACGCGGCGCCGCCCGACTTCAGCGTCCGGGAGGAAGCGGATAGTATCCGTCCTTGGCGGTTACGACTACGC
>QIAR01000550.1 GCA_003225595.1 Acidobacteriota bacterium
GTGATATTGTTTGAGAGTAGAACCCTCATTGTGTCGCGATAGCTGGCCTGACTGCCGTACTCGCGACCGTCGCTGATGATGAAGATCATTTTGCGGCGGGTGCGATCCTGCTTGCTCAAGTCGAGCGCTGCTTTGAGGATGGCGTCGTTCAGCACGTGCGCTTCGCGGGGTGGCGTATTCACCGGCTGTACCCCGCTGTCGATGGGTCTGCCATTTACGGTTGGCGGCGACGCCAGTGGTCCGCTCACGACAGGCGGCCCGTTATTACGCCCTCGCACTTTCTTCAGCTGGTCCAGCGTGGCGGTGACTT
>QIAR01000551.1 GCA_003225595.1 Acidobacteriota bacterium
GCTCGCCCTGCACTGCGGTTCAATGTAGAGCAATCGTAACCCGGTGACGGGATCGCTCGCCCAAGCCATAATTGCGCGGCCCCTGAACTTTTCGGGCTCAATGCTTGGCAAGTCAAATTGCACGCTCAGCACACCTTCAGGCAATGGTTTACTGATTTGGATGGCAAAGCCTCCCTCGCTAACATTCAGCATCCGCGCCAGGAAGGGCTGTCCTGTATGCAACTGGAGCTCAACGGGCAGATCGATCTCATGCCGGAAGTAGCGCCTGTGTTCGCGTTCCATCTTCGGTACGGCTATGTCGAGGCACGCGCGTAGTCGGCCATCTTGAAGAGGCTTGTTCAGCACGAAGTTTGCCCCCCTTTCGATAGCCTCGCTGACCGAGGTTCCACCGTTTAACACGGCGACCATGACGGACTGCTTGTTCGCGGGGTTTCCTAGTATGTTGCTGAGTGCCTCCTTGCCCCCTTGCACGTCATCGCAATCGATGACAAAACCGTCCAAGTGGCGCTCTTTCGAGAGTTCAACTGCCAACGCCGCGTCTTTGCGGACAAGAATCTCGATGCCAAGCTCATTGAACTTGGCTCGGATCGCGCTTAGCAGGGCTGAATCACGAGTTAAAACTAGACACTCCAGTCCCATAATGTGAGTCTCGCGGCGAGCTGCGCTTTTTAATCGAGTAAGTGCCGGATCTGTTTGGCCAATGCGGCCGTATCGATCGGTTTTGTCAGGTAGCCATCAAAGCCGGCTTCCAGAACTTTTTCTCGGTCTCCCTGCATGGCGTAAGCCGTAAGCGCCAATATCTTAAGTCCGGCAAGCCGTGGAGTTTGTCGCAGCTGGCGGACAACAGCGTATCCGTCCAACACGGGCATCTGAATGTCCAGCAAAACCAAATCTGGCACGCTCTCCTCGAGCTTGTCCAAGGCTTGCTGGCCGTCGCCAGCTTCAATTACTTCATATCCGCAGGCTTCCAGGATTTCACGGATTAGTTCCCGGTTCGGGAGGTTGTCCTCTGCCACAAGAATCTTGTTCATGACTGTCCCGCCGACTTGGCTAGCTTAGAATTCCCTACTACCTTGCGAACCTGCGCCAGCAGGTCCCCCTTCCAGGACCCATTCTTCCGGACCAGGGCGCGAGCCTCGCGCTTCAAGAGCTCAATTTCTGCATCGGTCAGGTCTTTCGCAGTGACAACGAAAACCGGAATGTCGCTCAAAGCCGGGTCCTTCTTTATCTGGCTAAGGACTTCAAAGCCATCCATCTCGGGCATCATCAGGTCCAACAAGATAGCGCGCATAGGAACTTCCGATATAAGTTGAAGGGCTTCCTTGCCACTCGCAACGGCGTGGGGAGTGTAGCCGACCGAACGCAATATATCGCTGACGAGATCAAGTGTTTTGGGATCATCATCCACCACCAAGATGTCATTAGAACTCTCAGCGTTGGGCCGTACATGTTTGCGAACAGCCTCCAGGAGAGCGGACCTTTGCACTGGTTTCACCAGATACTCTGCAGCGCCCAAGGTGAACCCCATCTGTTTTTGATCCACTACCGAAACCACAATGATGGGGATGCGGGCCGTCTCAGGTGTATTCTTGAGTTGAAAGAGTGTTTCGAAGCCACTTCCGCCCGGCATCAGTATGTCCAAAGTAATAGCGGTTGGATGCAACTGACGGGCTTTCTCGATAGCCTCTGTACCCGAGCCGATCATTGCTATCGCGTAACCCTCGCTTTCCAAGTAGCTCGCTAAGAGCTCGCGTGCAGGCGGTTCATCATCCACAACCAGAATCAGCGGCGTCCCGCCCCCTCGGTGCGCATCTGCAGCGCTGACGTTAGTTGCCAGAACTTCTGGCTCCACTTCTGGAACAGCCCGCCCCGCTGGCAGCGTGAAGCTGAAGCAACTGCCTTTGCCCAATTCGCTCTTCACGCAAACTGTTCCACCTTGCCGCTCTACCAGGCGCTTAGTGATAGCCAGTCCCAGTCCAGTTCCCTCCTTCACGCCCCGGGTAGTCTCCCCCGCCTGCCGGAATTCCTCGAAAATCAACTGCTGATCTTCCGGCCGGATACCCACGCCGGTATCGCTGACCGAGATGCAGGCCAAAGTGCCATCACTCGAGGACTCAACTCGCACTTTCCCGCCCTCGGGAGTGAACTTCAACGCATTACTAAGCAGGTTGTATAGGATTTGCTTGAAGCGGACTCGATCTGCACACACGGAAAGGCTTTCCCCTACGTGTTCGATGCAGATCTTCTTGGCCATCGCGAGGGGGCGTATTACAGACAGTACTTCTGGCATCGCCTCCGAAACACTGAAACTTTCGCGCCGCAGTTCGAGCAATCCCGACTCGATTTTCGACAGGTCCAAGATGTCATTGATTAGCTGCAGCAGGTGACCGGCGCCATCTCGCACATGTCCCACGAAACGCCCTTGCTTGTCTGTGAGATGGCCTGCTGTTTTCTCTGCCAGAAGATCAGAAAAGCCAATGATCGCATTCAGTGGCGTCCGAAGCTCGTGGCTCATGCTGGCGAGGAACTGGCTTTTTAATTGGGTGGCGCGTTCCACTTCGCGGTTCTGTAGCTCCAGCTCTTTATTGGCAGCGGCGAGCTGCGCAGTGCGCGCCTGCACTCGTTGCTCCAAGTCGCGGTGAGCCTCTTGCAAAGCTCCTTCACGCTCCTGAATCTGGCCCAACATCTCATTGAACGCCTGGATCAGGATGTCCGGTTCGTCACGGTTACCGGTTGAGGTTGCCCGCACCGAATAGTTTTTGTCACGAGAAACAGTTCGCGCAATTTCCGCCAAATGCACGATGGGTTCAGCGACAGCTCGCTGGAATACCGATGCGACCAGAAGCGCGGCGATGAGAGATGCCAACAAGACAGTGGCAGCGATTCCCGCGTACCGCTTCAGGCGGTGACTCATCTCCTGTAAATCAGAATGGATATAGACGGTGCCAGTGGGCTTTCCCTGGAACACAATCGTGCTGACCACTACGAGCTGGCCGTCCTTGAACCAGTGGGCCTCTGTTTGACCCGAGAGCATCGGGGGCAGCGTTAGGATTTGGCCGCTGCCATCGCGCCAGTACATTGCGAAGGGCGCGCCATCGAGCGTGTAAATGCCGGCCGATACGATATTGGGGGCCGCCTTCAACGCCGACAAAGTGTTCTCCGCCGCTTGCGGATCATTGAACAATAGTGCGGAGACGCTATTGGACCCGGCGATTTGAGCCTGAATCGAGAGGTTGTGCACCATGGCCTCTCGAAAATTGACCAGGTCGTAGGCGACGAACGCTGCACAGGCGATCAGCAGGGCGGCGCCACTCACCAGTACGTTCATCCTGGTCAGTTTCTTGGTAATCGAGGAGTCGCGAACCCTGAGCATCATCTATCAGCCTCCAGGCTGAGAACTCCTTCTCACGCTGGAACTCAGAGTCAGGCCACTACGCTCGGCACTCGTTAGGTTGACCTCGAAACGCACTCTGTTCGCCTCCACAACGAACTGGATGATGCCGCCGCGCCGGGTGAACTGGGGCATGTCACTAACCGTTAAGACACTTGTCCTATCAAGTGCCGCCAGGATCTCTTTGAGTCGACTCTCCTCGGAGGAACTGATAAATAGAATGTGGCAACTGACCGCGTCCTGCGGTCTCAGGATTCGCTTAACCAGTACGCTTTTGCCCTTGATGCTTTCGGCGGCGATGGTCGTATCGAGACTCGCGCCGAAGGGATCTTGACCGAGCACACAA
>QIAR01000552.1 GCA_003225595.1 Acidobacteriota bacterium
TGAGGACGGTCTTATCCCCCTCCGCAATCCAGGGCGACTCGTGTCCTTCGAGTCCGATGCCGTGGCCAGTCCGATGTTTGAGAAATTTCTCAAACCCGGCTTTGCGAATCTGGTCAAGGGATTTCTTGTCCACATCCTGGGCAATGGCGCCTTCTTTCATACTCTCTGCCCCTGTGTCGTGCGCAGCCAGCATCGCATCATAGAGCCGCTTGGCGTAATCGTCAGGTTTGCCGACGCAGAAAGAGCGCTCGCACTCCACGTTGTATCCACCCACTTGGGCGCCAAAGCTGAGGATCAACGCATCGCCCTTCTTGAGCCGGTCTTTGCTGGGAACCGCATGGGGAAACGACGAACGCTTTCCGAAAGGAACCAGGCCGCCGAAAGGAGGCTCAATGCCCACCCCCACCACGTCGTTCAGTTCCGCCGACATTTTGTCCGCCACCGCATCTGCGGTCGCTTTCAGGATGTGATCCTCGGTTGCGTTTCCGTTGTGCTGTACATAATCTCGACCTGATTGCACGGTGAAATCCGCGAAATACATCGCCCGGCGCATTAGGCGCAGCTCGTCTTCATCTTTGACCCAGCGCTGGTGCTCGATGAGGTCACCTGCATGTACAAGGGTGGCGTGCGGTGCTCCAAGTTTTATCTGCTTAAGGCGGCCCGCCGTGGCTTCTTCAATTCCTATGCGCCCATGATCCAAGCCGCGTTTCGCAACCCGTTCAAAGATCCAGCGGACGCGATTCACTGGGCCCGGAAAGTCGAAGTATGATTCATAATCCTTCACCCACCAAAGCTTCACCTGATCGGATTCCAACTCAGGGATAAACAGGGCCGGGTCACCCGCCTTCGGGATGAGCGCCGCCAGTGGCCGCTCCGTAGACAAATGAAAATAGCCCGTGGTGTAAATGACATTAGTGGCCTTCAGCAGTACCAGCGCATCGAGCTTGCGCTTTTGCATTTCTTCCTGCACCTGTCGGATCTTCTTACGGTACCAGTCAGGCTGAAGGCGATCATGCGCCTGCGGATCAGGCATTGCGGTCGTCATCCTCAGCCGCCGCATCCGTCCGAAGGTGACCACGTCCGCACTCACGCTCAGTGCCGCCGCGCCTGCCACCGTTCGCAGAAACTGACGCCGATTTGCGTTGCTCACGTAGAATCCCCCTGATATCGGCCTTTCTCGTCCCAGGTAAGGCGACCATATTAGCTCACCCAACCTGTGGGAGCACGCGGTTTCGCGAAGTGTTGCACGTTAGACATGGTCTGGTGGCCAGTTCCTGCTATTGTCCGTCTGTTGCTTCTTGACCTGTGTCCGGTTCATTTCTGGTAACTTACTTTTCATCGCGGAATTGGATTATGATTGTCACTGATTGAGGGGTCTCTCGCGAGCTAAACCTCTTCGATTCTCACTTGCCCCTGGAGTAAGGTTGGATGGCTGATCTGAATGCTCATTTTTCCAAGAAACAACTAGCCTGCCGTTGCTGCGGGCAGTTGAAGATCGACGACCGTCTTCTGGCTGGACTGGAAGCGCTGCGAAATCAAGCTGGTGCGCCGATCATCGTGCACGATGCTTATCGCTGCCCCGAGCATAATGAGCAGCTCGGTGGTGTACGAGACAGTGAACACACACGGGGTATGGCGGCTGACGTCAACATTCCCGGACGTTCCTTGCAGCAGATGTACGAACTGGCACTTCAGGTACCGCAATTCGCGGGCGGCGGCATCGGCGCGTACGATGGCGGATTTCTACATGTGGACGTCCGTGATCACCCATCCCGCTGGGCACGTGTGCGGGGCCAGTATGTTGGGATTCAGCACCTCATAGAGGACCCAGTGCCGGCTGCCGAGAAAGCTCGTGCGACGCGCTTCGCCTGAGGCGGACTTTGTAGACAAGTTAAGCGCTTATCAATACACTTTTAATGCCCGTGTCGCCTGCTTTGCGGCCCCATTCCTATGCGACTCGTTACCTTTGAAAATCCTGTCCGGCAACCTCGTATCGGCGCGCTGACCCCTTCGCACCGCATTGCGGACCTCAATTCCGCCTGCGCTATCTATTTGCGCGACGTGGAAAGCGAGAGCGCTTACCAACGCCTCGCCGATGCCCTGGTGCCGCCGAACATGCGAGCACTCTTCGAAGGTGGCGATACCAGCCTGGAAGCTGCGCACAAAGCGTTCGATTATGCCTTGCACCTGGAAAACGATGCCACTGGGCCGCGTGGTGAGGCCATCTTCTATGATGAAGGCGAGGTAAAGCTAAAGGCACCGATCGTGCCGAAGAAATTCCTCCACACCGCGGGTAATTTCCGAGAACATCATGAAGAGGCCACCAAGGCGGGATTTTCACACCCGATTATGCCTTGGATCATCTTCTTCCAAAATGTGGACGCCATCATCGGCCACGAAGAGAACGTCATTTATCCCGAGCATCTGACACAAGAGTTGGATTACGAACTGGAACTCGCGGTGGTGCTGAAGAAGGCCGGCAAACATTTCGCGCCTGAAGACGCCAGCGACTACATCGGCGGTTACCTCATCTTTAATGACATCACAGCGCGCGACATTCAGCGCCGTGAGATGAAATCCGGTGTGTTCAGCTTCTGCAAAGGCATTGACACATTCTGCCCATTAGGGCCGTGGATCGTCACTGCGGATGAAATTGGCGACGCACACAATTTAGCAATGGAGCTGCGCGTGAACGGCGAGCCGCGCCAGCGCTCGCATTCCAGCAAAATGTCAGTCAAGATTCCTGAAATCCTCTCCCACTATTCGCCCATGGGTTACAGTGCGGGCGATGTGGTCTCTACCGGAACTGTCTCTGGCGTCGCTGCGTTTTCCGGCGATCCCAAAATGTGGTATCTGAAGCCTGGCGACGTCATGGAGTGTGAAATAGAAAATATCGGCATTTTGCGGAACCGAGTGATTTCGTGGCAGGAGGCCTACGGCCACAAACCTGCGACATTGGCGACCCAGGAAACGGTGCGCTAGATCTTTGAAGGCCGCGTTTGAAAGGGCAGGGCTTCACAGGTTGCGGAAAAACTCCGGTTTGGGGTGGCGCAGCGCTTCCAGCGCTGCGATAAGTGCTCTCATATGAACAAGGCTTTAGCCGCTGCGGTACTTGAAAGTGAGTTTTTCCGCTGTCTGTTTAGCCGTGCCGTGCAATTGGCCTTTTTGAGTTTGCCAATCAGAGTTCAGATCGCCGATAGGTTTCAAACATGACCGCCACCACCAATTCCAAAGTTTGGGTCAGCCACCTCAACGCGCGACCCGAGATCCGCTCCACTTTCCCAGCAAGGACAGTCCATTTTTACGACACCACTCTGCGTGACGGCGAGCAGACGGTCGGCGTCGTACTGAGTCCGCAGCAGAAACTGGAAATTGCCCGCAAGCTCGACGAGTTGGGAGTGAGCCGGATCGAAGCCGGTTTTCCGCGGGTCTCGGCGGAAGATGCCGAAGCCATCCAGCTTATGTCGAAAGCCAATTTGAAGGCCGAGCTGTGGGGTTTTTCCCGAGCCGTGCGTGCCGATCTTGAGG
>QIAR01000117.1 GCA_003225595.1 Acidobacteriota bacterium
AATCCTGCTGAGCTGTGACGCGAATTCCGCCTACACACTCGATGATCTCGATCACCTGCGGAAATTCGATCAATTCAATCTGCTGATGATCGAGCAGCCTCTGTGGAACGACGATATTTACAATCACGCGCGCTTACAACGGGAGATCAAGACAAGCATCTGCCTGGATGAATCCATCCGCCACGCGCGCGATGCCGCGGCTGCGGTAGAAACGGGCGCTTGCCGCATCGTCAACATTAAAGTGGGCCGGGTGGGTGGCTTCAGCGAAGCCAGGAAGGTGCACGATGTTTGCCAATCACACAATGTACCCGTGTGGTGCGGCGGGATGCTGGAATCAGGCGTAGGGCGCGCGCATAATATCGCGCTCTCCACTTTGGAGAATTTCCGCTTGCCCGGCGATGTTTCCGCTTCCAAACGTTATTGGCAAGAAGACATCATTGAGCCGGAGGTGACGGTGTCGCCGCAAGGTTTTATCCAAGTGGATGACCAAGCTGGCACGGGTTACCGCGTGCGGGAAGACTTGATTGACCGGCTGACGGTGAGGAAAGAAATGATTCGCACAGGAATGGCCCAAGCCTGAGGGAAGCGCTAGAGGTTCTTCTCTTCGCTCACAATGACAATGCTTTGGGTAAACAGCAGCGGTGAGTTCGATTTCTACTTCGGTTTTTTTCTATCTTGTGTTGCCGCTCACATGGTTTTCGGCGAGTAAGGCTTCCTGTTTCTTGAGGAGTGCAAATCCCTGCGCAAAGGTAAGGTTTCTCGGGACTGGGCGAAAATCGCTGTAGACCTCGTCGGATTTGATGGTGAGCCGTTTGAACATCATTATCTTACCGGTGAAATTGAGGTTCATATGGCTGATTTCCCAGCCGTTTCCGGGAACAGATGTCTGCTCGACGAGAAAATGTCCTCCCTTGTCCAGATGGCCCAGAATCCCCCAGCCGAATCCAATGTCTCTGAATAGGGTGCCCTCGATTTTGGCAACGCGATTGCGCTTGGCGTCAATCAACAGAACGCCCTGCATTCCAGCGAGCACCTGCTCCACGCGAGAGGGCGGATTGTAGTTTGGGTTGGAACGGAACCTCAGGCGAACTAGTTCGTCCCCCGGCGCGCCAACCCCCTGTTTGCCAGTTTCGGTGCCGTCATACTGGTAGAGAAAGGCATCCGGCAGGGCCTTCATAATGCGCGTAGTACGCTCTTCGTCATCTTTTTCCTGTTTTCTTTTGTGCTGCAGTTCTGCCGGATTTTTCAGGAGGCGCTCCACTCGGGATTCTTCGGCCTGGCGCTGCTCCGGGGTGAGGGGCTTATCATTTAGGGCGATCAGTAGGCCTACCATGGCATCGCGGGTTTGCACGTAGAGCTTGGTTTGAGTGCCGCGCGGCGTTTCCTTCCGTGAACGGAACATATAACGTGCAGAGTCGTCAGTGGCTGCTTTGACCTCGTTCTGTACGGTCTTTCGAACCAGCTCGGCAGGCGCAACCGAGGGTGATTGTGTCTGCGCCAGCGCTACGCCTGCACAGATCACAAGGAGCAGAGCAGCAGTTATTTTTGCCTGTAATTTGGAGCACCCCATCATGAGTTTGCCTTCCGATTACGCCAGTTCACCAGTTAGACGAGACCCAGCCCCTTACGCGTTGCATGGAACTGCTATCCTCAATAGTTTGTTGTAGCTTCGAATCGAATTGTGGTTGTGTCTCCTCATCCGGGCACGAAGGACTGTTCGACCGCGACCTCAAAGTATATTTTGTTGCCGATTATTGGTCGGGGAAATTCTCAACTGGAGTTGCCTGGCAATGTACTTCCATTGTATCCGCGTGCGACAAGGGCTTTCCCTTCGACTGGACTCAGGGTCAAGATTCCGGCACGCGCTCAGACGCGCATAAACGCCTCAACTCTGGCTGTTACCGCAAGCCTTGGGAATGGTTTAGAATCTAGCCTTCCTGTGTTTGCCGAGTTCCTCCAGCGCTATCCAGTATCGCGGCACGCTGGTGCATGTGAAAGGACGAAAGCTGAAAAAAACTGGCAACTTCGGAAAAAGTGGGTCTGGAATTGATCCAGTAGCGGCCGAACAAATTGACCCAGGAGGCTGCGCTTTATGGAAACGCCCAAAACGGCAGAGTTCGCGCTTATCGGAAAGTCAGTTGTGATCAAGGGTGAACTTTCCGGCAGTGAAGATTTGTATGTGGACGGCCAGGTGGAAGGCAGCATCGAACTGCGCGGGAATAGCCTCACGATCGGGCCGAACGGCCAAGTACACGCCAACATCAATGCTAGTGGCGTGATCGTTCAAGGCAAGCTGGACGGTAATGTCCAAGCCAGTGACCGAGTGGATCTCAGGAAGTCGGCCATCATGATGGGAGATATCGTGACGCAGCGTATCGCGGTTGAAGACGGCGCGTACTTCAAAGGGAAAGTTGAGATCCAGAAAGAGCCCGCAAGGCCCGAGCCCCAACCGGAAGCGAAGCGGGAGTCTGTGCCAGTGGGCAGCGTGGCGTCATCGGCTTCGGCTACGGGTTCGACGAGTTCCGGAGCGCCCCCGTCGGTGATTGCGGGACAGAAGAAGTAAGCGCTCACAGGCTGAGCAAATAGGTCCTTCCCCTTGAGCTGAGGGTTACGATTTCGGCACGCGGCTGGGACGCCGCGTAAACACCTCGACTTTTCCGCGCTAAACTATGCGGTGCCAGGTTAAACCGGACGCCAGGAAGTGAAAATGGCATCCGCTCCACAACATTTCATGAAACTGTTCCGTGGTGGTTCATCGACTGGATCGGGCCAGGCGCCAAAGCCGGCTCGATCGGCAGAGCGGTTGTCCCGCCGGTCCAGCGGACTTGTCGAGCTGACCCGTCATTGGGGATCGGTGGAAGGGCTCTGCATTCTCGATTTGGGAGCCACCTCGCCGGCAAATATTCGCTACATGACGGAGCACGGGCACAAGATCTACAGTGAAGATCTGCTCGTCGCGTCCACTGACCCCTCCCTAGTCAAGAAGGACGAGTACGGGAATCCGGTTCTCGATGAGAAACGCTTTCTTTCAGAAAACCTGGTCTACCCGGCTGCCCATTTCGACGCCGCACTGTGCTGGAATTTGCCTGATTACATGGACGAGAGCCTGGTCAAGCCAGTGGTCGGGCGTTTATGGTCGGTGCTCAAGCCGGCTGGCCTACTGCTGGCCTTTTTTCATACTCGCGATGCTGGACCTGATGCCCCTTGCTACCGGTACCACATCGTCGGAAGCGATGTGTTGGAGATGCAGACCATCGTGGTACCAAAAGAAGTCCGGCGAGGGACAACAGGGGCGGCACAGACAGCAGCCGGTGCTGGCTTCCGCCTGCAGCGCGTCTTCAACAATCGTCATATCGAAAATCTCTTCCGTGATTTCGCTTCCATCAAGTTCTTTCTTGCCCGCGACAATGTAAGGGAAGTGCTGGTGATTCGGTAGTTCGGAACCCAGTTCTCGGTTCTCATTCTCAGTTTTCAGTGCGCAAATTCAACGGGTTTGGTGGACCAGGTAGCGAGTGAGTCCCGGACTGCTCTGCAGGAACGATAGCAGAAGCCCACGCAAGGCCTGCGGCAATGCGAGCATGCGCCGGATTCTCGACGAAGCGCGGAAGACGGGCTGAAGGGTGTGTTCATAAGCCTTGCGATACGAGTCGGCTGCCTTTCCCAGCGAGTTTTCTCCCCTGAAAAATGGCTGCAATGATTTCGCCGCCAACGCGCTGCTGCGCAGCGCGAGCGATATGCCGTCGCCAACGAAAGGATCGACGAATCCGGCGGCATCGCCCGCCATGAGCACGGTTCCTTGTACGGGCCGCGGGGGGCGGAAGAAGAGCGGTGAGGTCGTCACTGGTTCAGTGAGCGGCTGCCAATTTCCGCTGCGCTCGCGAAGTTGCAGGTTCTGCCAGAAGACGTCGAGCAGCGTGCTGGCGGTGTCTACACGGACCATGGCACAGACGTTGATGCGGTCTTTATCGCGGTCGATGGTGTTCTGATCCCCGTTCTTTGGGTCGGCACTCTGATCGGCCCCAAGCAGCCTTGCGGGTTGCACACCGCAGTAGCCGCCTTTGAAGAAATAAAGATCTACAGACTGTGACGGAGCCGATTCGGCAAAGTGAGCCTTAAGGCCGACCCACTTGTCACGGATGTTGCCATTTTCCTTGAGCGGCGCGGTGAGATTCGACCAACGCCCCGAGGTGTTGATGAGCGCACGGGCGTCGAATTCACCGAGGGAGGTGGAGACGGAGAATGGGCCATCGCCGCTGAAACGTTGCACCGTGGTCTGCTGGTGCGCTTCTACACCGCAATTTTGAGCGGCGTGCCAGAGCGTAGCGTCGAGGTCGAAACGGGCAATGCTGGCGGCGGCAGGAGTTATGGGGATCTCGATTACGCGATCGTCGACGAACAGCCGCGTGTGGGAGATGGGAATTGCCTGGTTGAGTAGAGCTTTATCGTGTGTCCCCAGCAGCGTAGAGAGTAAATCCAGCGACTCAGCTGAAACAAATTCACCGCACACTTTGTGGCGTGGGTATCGGCCCCGTTCCAACAGCAATACTTGCGCACCGGCCCGAGCCGCCGCGATGGCCGCCGCTGACCCTGCAGGCCCGCCGCCAATGACGATGAGATCGTACATGGGCTACACCTTCCACGCGATCACGCCCATGCGGAACAGATAATGGCGACTGATCTCCACTCGCGCTGCACCCGTTTGCTTCAACATCTCTCGCATCTCTTCTGGAGTGTACGCCTGGCGGACAGAGGCAGGTGCATCGTGACGAGTGAGCCTGCTGTGATAGAGCGGGTATCCCGAGTAGACCATCGCCAAATGGATTGGATCTCGTACCAGGTCGTTGATCAGCACAGCGATGCGGCAGACACGTAGTGCTTCCTGGACGAATTGCACGAACTCACCAGGATTCAAGTGGTGGGCGAATAGACCACAGCCAACGAGGTCGAAACTGGCGTCTCGTAATGGGATAGCCAGAGCATCGGCCGAGAGAGCGCGTGTGTGGTCGCGAATATGCGAGGGTGCCCGGTCGAGCAGTGTGACTTCCAGCGTGATGCCGCGCCGCTGCAAACGCTCGCGAACCATGTGCGGGACATCACCGGAACCGGCAGCTACCTCCAGGAGTGACAAAAAGGACTTGCCGACCACTTCGGCCACAAGCTCGATCATCCATTGCGTGGTGCTTATGCCACCAAACCAACGGTTTACGCGGCGAAGATCGGCGAGGGAAGCGGCGATTTCTGCAGGAGTGCCGCTATCGGTGTCGAGCAGTTCGCGGGTAGGTATCCGCTTCATTAAAAATCAGTAACCACGAAGGACACGAAGTAACACGAAGGAAGCAAAGCGCCAATTTCTGCCTTGTGCTCCTTCGTATACTTTGTGGTTAACGCATTACACTTCGGCCAGTTCTTCTTCCAACAACTGCTTATTGTAAAGATCGGTGTAATAGCCGTTGAGGGCGATGAGTTCGTCGTGAGTGCCTATTTCGACGATGCGTCCGCTGTGCAGCACGGCGATACGATCAGCATTACGCACAGTGGATACCCGGTGGGAGATGAAGATGGTGGTCCGGCCCTCCATGATCTCGCGCAGGTGGTTGAGGATTTTGTCCTCGGTGTGAGTATCTACGCTGGAGAGAGCGTCATCGAGGATGAGGATTCGGGGATCGCGGATGATGGCACGAGCGATGGCGGTACGCTGCTTCTGTCCGCCGGAAAGTGTGATGCCGCGCTCGCCTACTAGCGTCTGGTACTGCTCGGGGAAGCCTTCGACGTCGTCGGCGATACTGGCCGCATCGGCTGCTTCTCGAACTTCGTCATCAGTCGCGTCTTCTTTGCCGAAAGCGATGTTCTCGCGCACCGTATCGCTGAACAGAAAAGTTTCCTGGGGTACGAAACCTACGCTGCGGCGCAAGTCCTCGAGCGGATACTCGCGAATGGGCCTTCCATCGATCAATACTGTGCCGGGCATGGAATCGTAAATCCGCGGAATGAGGCTGACCAAGGTAGTTTTGCCCGAGCCGGTGGGGCCAACAATCGCCAAACTTGTGCCCGCAGGAACACGCAGGTTGATATGGTGCAAAACCGGTGTTCCGTTGTAAGCGAAATCCAGGTTGCGGAACTCGATCTCCCCACGGATTTCTGTAGCGCGGGCACCCGCGCCCAATTTCACCGCGTGGCTGTCATCGATCTCCGGCTTCTCCACCAGAATCTCGTTGATGCGAGCCATAGACGCGGTGCCGCGCTGGAAAATGTTAATCACCCAGCCCAGGGCGATCACGGGCCAGGTGAGTTGCACCATGTAGGTATTAAATGCGACGAAATCACCAACCGTCATGCGGCCCAGCAATACCTGGCGTCCTCCTAGCCACAGCACGAGCACGACGGCAAATCCGAGCATGGTTTCCAGTGTGGGC
Source organism: Acidobacteriota bacterium (assembly GCA_003225595.1). Taxonomy (GTDB): domain Bacteria; phylum Acidobacteriota; class Terriglobia; order Terriglobales; family Acidobacteriaceae; genus Gp1-AA124. The sequence goes on from QIAR01000117.1 coordinate 6,414, forward strand.
CAGAGCATGCCCATGAGACGGACCAGCTTCAGGCTGCGGGCAATGTATTCCTTATTGGCGCGTTCAAAGGCGCTAATCTCGGCTTGTTCCTGGACATAGGCACGGATCACGCGGGCACCGGAAAAATTCTCCTGGGCACGCGCCGAAATGTCGGAGAACATGGCCTGGATTTTTTCAAAGCGCTCGTGAATTTGCCGTCCGAAATACTGCACCACGATGCTGACCACCGGCAAAGGAAGAAATGCATAGAGCGTCAGCTTGGGGCTGATCGCCAGCATAAAAGCCAGTGCACCGGCCGTGAACACAATCGTATTGGCCGAATACATGATGGCCGGACCCAGCAGCATGCGTACGGCATTCAAGTCGTTGGTTGCGCGGGCCATGATGTCGCCGGTGCGGGTGCGCTGATAATAAGAATAGGAGAGGCTCTCGAGGTGCTGGAATAAGTCATTGCGCAAGTCAAACTCGATCTCGCGCGAGATGCCAATTACTACCCAGCGGGTCAGAAACTGGAAGATGCCTTTGGTCAGCGCCACGGCGATCAGCAGAAGGGAATAGGTGAGGAGCTTCTGCCGGGTGACACCCAGGTGCAGGTCGTCGACCGCGCGCCGGATGATCTGAGGAAACAAAATCCAGATGCCGTTATTGAGGAAGACGCAAAGGGTGCCCACAACATAGCCGCGGCGGTACTTCTTCAAATAAGGCAGCAGGGGACGGAGATTCTTGGGCACCATGTGCTTCTACTAGATGCGATTCTAGCAGCGTTGGGTGCAGGTTGTTGGCGAAGGTGTTGCTTGCGGTAAAGTCTTGGCGAAGAATCGGCGCCGCCCAGGTCCATAGGTACGGCAGCATCAGGCACCAAGGCGCAAGCGCTCGGATTTAATCTAGCCCATTAGCACTTCGTAATCTCTACAAACCTACTTTTTGTCCGCAAATTCCCTCTCGCACGAGATAGGCTTTTCCGGTGATCCGTTTGTAGTTGGCCAGAATGTCCTGAATGGCTTGCAGCCTGCCGAGTGTGGTCAGACGGGTGTTCTCAAGAGCCCGTTCGATCTGCGTCATCCAGCATTCCACCGCGGCATCGATTCCAGCCGCCATCTCGGAGGCGACCGCCTCAATGAAATCACTATCCATAATTGATGTCGCCAAGCAGACCCGCCTTTCTGGATTGCAACGCTTGTGAAGAAAAACGCAGGCGGGGAAGAGAGAGGTGCGACTTCAGCCCCGCCAGCGGGCAGGCGAATCAACTCAGTCGCCCGACGGCTCTCCATGCATATGTTTCATGAACCGCTGTTCGTGCCGATTCATCAATTCCTGCGCCTTGGTTTTCTGTTCCGGAGTAAGCACCTGGAACAATTCCGACTCGATGCGCGTCTTCTGCACGATCAACTCAGTCAAAGTCTGGGACTGCTGCGCAGCTAGAGAGCGAACCTTAGCTTCATCAAAATTGCCACTCTCTGCGATTTGCCGCAGTTCGTGGTGGGACTGTCTCAATTGATCCGTAAGCGGTTGTATTGTCGGCCGCTCTTTGGCCAGAATGTCCTTGATTTGGGACTGTTGTGCGTCCGTCAGATCCAGATGATTAGCGAAGAAGCGGAGCATATGTCCGCCAAAGGGGTCTCCCCCCATCGGGCCTCCACCCCAACCCATGCCTTCGTAGTGGTGCTTTACCACTGTTTGGGAAACCGCTACGGCTGCTACTAACGTGATGGCGAGCGCCGCTACAATTATTTTGGTACGACTGAACTTCATACATCCTCCTGGAGCGTTCTCATTTGCGGAACGTCTCAGTAATGAAAACACGATTTCCGGAATGTTGCGGTAAAGAGTCGGTCAATCAGAGTAAAGTTTTGTAAAGGACCGCTTTGGGTTTTGGGTCCGTAGGGTACTGGGATCGAGAAGCACTCGCTTTGACAATTCTTTACGGGGATTCCCTCCGCCACTGTTGTAAAACAGAGTTGTCATGATGGATCGCATCCTTGTCATTGACGACGACGTGGAACTCTGTAGCCTCCTAGCCGAATATCTTGGGGCAGAGGGATTCACAGTGGAGTCGGTGCATGATGGGGAAAACGGTCTCGAACGGGCGCTGAGCGGCGATCATCTGTTGGTGGTGCTCGACGTCATGCTGCCCGGCATGAACGGCTTTGAGGTGCTGCGGCGGATACGGGAAATGTCGCGCGCTCCCGTACTGCTGCTCACAGCGCGGGGCGAAGATGTCGACCGCATTGTTGGCCTAGAAATTGGCGCGGACGATTACCTGCCCAAGCCCTTCAATCCTCGTGAACTCGTGGCCCGCATCCGCGCCATCTTGCGGCGCACGAAGAATGGAGAGCAACCCGCAGCTCAGCCGGAAATGCTGCGCGTTGGTGATATTGAACTGGACCCGGCTACTCGGACGGTACGGCATGCCGGCGATCCGGTCGAACTGACTTCGGTCGAATTCAATTTGTTGGAGGTACTGCTGCGCGAGGCCGGCCGAGTGGTGACCCGCGAGCGACTGGTCAATGCGGTGCTGAGCCGCAAATTCTCGCCATTCGATCGCAGCATTGATATGCACGTCAGCAAAGTTCGTAAGAAGCTGGGTGACTCGGAAGGGGCTCCGGAACATATCAAGACGATTCGCGGGGTGGGCTACATCTTCGCGCGCCCACGGGAGAAAGCCAGGAGCGACGCGCGATGAGGAGCCTGTTTCTCAAAATCTTTCTCTCTTTTTGGCTGGCGCTAGCATTGTCCGTCGTATTGGCGATTCTGGTCACGCTGGCGATGCGTCCGCAGCGCGATTCAGCAACCTGGGAAGCACTCCGGGCTAAAGCACTCACGGAAGCGGTGCAGGCATATGAGCAAGGCGGCGAACCGGTAGTGCGAGAATATCTGGAGGACTTGGAACAATCGCACCACGTCCGCGCGTTTCTTTTCGACGAGCAAGGAAATGAACTTTCACAACGACCGGCGCCACCGTGGGCCGAGCGCATAGCTCGAGGCAGGGCGATGAGAAGATCGCCGGGTTTCTGGGCGAAATGGATGCCGGAACGATTTATGCGACAATCCACCACGGGCGCCAGCGGACGACAATTCACGCTAGTCATCGAATTGCCACCCGGTCCGCGGCTCTTCTTCGGGCCACATGGAGTTCCCGGGCTCGGATTGCTCATCGCGATTGTCTCCTCCGGAGTCGTCTCTTACGTCTTGGCACGATATTTGACTGCGCCAGTGGTGCGACTCCGAACCGCCACACAACAGCTTGCCGCCGGCGACCTTACGGCACGCGCAGAAGCGCCTCCAAAACGCCGACGGGATGAAATCGCCGAGTTAGTACGCGACTTCAATGGCATGGCAGCGCGCCTGGAAGACTTGGTCAACGCGCAGAACCGTCTGTTGAACGACGTATCCCATGAGCTGCGTTCGCCTCTTGCGCGGCTGAACGTCGCACTCGGACTGGCACGGCAACGCACAGGACCTGAGGCCCAGGGTGCGCTAGAGCGGATTGAGAGGGAAGCTGAGCGCCTGAACGAACTGATCGGAAGGCTCCTCGCAATCGCACGGTTGGAAAGCGGCGAAGAGGCAATGCAGAGGTCGGCCGTCAATTTGGGGGGAATGCTCCACGAAATTTGCAAGGATGCCGACTTTGAGGCCCAGAGCCGCAATTGCCGAGTGAAGTGCGTCATCGCAGATGCTTGCGTTGTGATGGGCCATGCCGGGCTGTTGCACAGCGCCATGGAGAATGTCGTGCGAAACGCAACACGCTACACGCGAGAGGGCACGGAAGTGGAAATCCGCCTAGAAAAGGCGCAGGATGCCAAAGGTCCGGAAGCTGTGGTGCGGGTCGCGGACTCTGGGCCTGGTGTTCCGGAAGAAGCTTTGCACAAGCTCTTCCGGCCGTTTTACCGCCTCGATGACGCCCGTAATCGCCAAACCGGTGGCGTCGGGTTGGGATTAGCAATTACCGAACGCACCGTGCGGCTCCACGGGGGGAGGGTGAAGGCCGCAAATCGTCCGGAAGGCGGGCTGATCGTGGAGATTCGATTGCCACTGGCGCCGAGGGCGGCGACGGAGAGTTCCGTGGAAAAGATGAGCGTGCCCGCTGAGGGCTGACGGGCGCTGACTGAACCTGATCCAGCGACAATTGACAACCGAAAACTGAGAACTGCTTGATCACCGACTGCCACATCCATATCCAGCCGCTTGAGATGTTTAAGCCGCACGCGCTGGAGCTCATGAAAAAGAAGCGAGCGAATTTTGACGAGATCGCCGATTTCTGCCGCTCGCCAAAAGCTTTTCTCCGGCACCTGGACGCTGCAGGGGTGGAAAGGGCGGTGCTGATCAACTACGTAGCGCCGGAGGTGATCGGCTTCACTTCGGGCGTGAACCAGTTCGTCACGGATTACACGAAGGAAAATCCGAAACGGCTGATCTCATGCGGCAGCCTGCATCCCAGGCACACGGCGAATGTGCTGGCTGATGTGGAGCAGTTGCTACGGCTGGGCATCCGCATGATCAAAATTCACCCGCCGCACCAGTTGCTATTTCCTAACGCTTACCTGACCGGGGTGAAGGAGCTCGAGATCATATACCGCGCCGCTGAGGCCAACGGAATCCCAGTGATGTTCCACACGGGGACTTCGATTTTTCCCGGCGCGCGAAATAAGTACGGGGATCCGATTTACATCGACGATGTCGCCGTGGATTTTCCCCAGCTGAAGATCCTTCTGGCGCACGGCGGGCGGCCCTTGTGGATGCAGACAGCGTTTTTCCTGGTGCGACGCCACCGCAATGTATATCTCGATATCAGCGGGATTCCGCCAAAAACTCTGCTTAAATATTTCCCGCGCATCGAGGAGATCGCGCACAAAACTCTGTTCGGCACCGATTGGCCCGGACCCGGCGTGCCCGAGATCAAGAAGAATCTCGAAGATTTTCTGGCTTTGCCACTCAGCCCCGAGACACGTCAGCAAATCCTGAGCGGCACCGCTTTGACCATCTGGCCTGCGTAGGTCGACTTTACTGTGGCGTAGGCGCGGCCACTTCCTTCGATTTCGCTCTCTTGCCGTCTTTCATCTTGGTGACAGTACCGGCTTTTACACCTAGCAGTTCGTCGGACAGGCCATTCGCACCATAAATCTTGCGTAAGGCTTCTTGAATCCCGCGGGAGTCCACATGAACGGAGCGGCCTATTTTGTCGTCGTAGACAAAATTCCAGACCAGCGACTGGATGTTGCCGTCGAAGATGATGCCAACGACTTCCCCTGCCGAATTCACGGTGGGGCTGCCGGAGTTGCCGCCAATGATATCGGCTGTAGAAACATAGTTCAGTGGAGTTGCCAGATTCAGCTTGGACTTGGCCTTCATCCAGCTCTCGGGCAAGTTGTATGGCTCCTTGTTCCCGTGCTGGGCGGCGTGCTCGTAGGCGCCGCCCATGGTGGTGAAGTATGGAATATGTTTTCCGTTCTCCGTATAACCTTTCACGGGGCCATAACTGAGGCGAAGGGTGAATGTGGCATCCGGGGGCTGATTAAAGCCACTCTCAGCGAAACGGGCCTTGGCAATGGCGGCTCCGTCGCGGCGTTCTACTGAGTCCACCTGATCGTCGTACTGTTTGCGGACGGCGCGTGCATCCGGGTCGACGCCGCGCATCAGCACGATCAGTGGATCAGTGCTTGCCTGCACGGCTGCGGCACCGCCTTGGTAAAGCTGTTTGCGCACCGCGACATCTTCCAGTTTTGAGTTCGCGATGATATTTTTGGCGACCTCATGGGGCATCTTGCCATTGAGAAGTTTCTGCACGACAGAATTGTCCTTGCCCAGCGCCGCTTGCATCTGGGCGAGGGAATCGGCAAGCCTCACGGTTTCGAATGATTTGTAAATGGGTGCGGTTGAGAACAATTCCTGCTCGAGTGAGGGCAGGTTTGAATCGCGATACTCGCGCAGTCGCTTCTCATTAGGCTTGGTTTTTTCTTCCGTGACCCGCACCAAGTTGCGAGCCATTCGTGCCAGGTCGGAGTTAAAACCCCGCAGACGCTCCACGTAGGTGAGCAGCATGTAAATATCGCGTTGAACCTTCATGGCATTCGCGATTTCCTGCCAGGGATCGGAAGCGCCAGCGTTTTTGGGATTCGCCTTGTAATCCGCGCGCAACTTGTCTTCCTCAGC
>QIAR01000577.1 GCA_003225595.1 Acidobacteriota bacterium
CAGTCGGCTATTCCTCGGCAGGGTGCTCTCCAGCAGAGCCTGCCTCCGCTTTACCGATTGGAAACGATTCTCAACAACCAATGCTGCCGTACAATGATTTTGCAGCGAACGGCAACAACCCCCTTAACTCCGTGTCTCAGCCCAAGGGTGCACTCCACTTCCCCTTCCCCTGCTCAGCTCTGTAGAGGCTGCGGTAGGCAGGGGCGTGCCGGCGGCGTCATAATGGCCCAAACAGTGCGGTCCGTAGCTGAGACTCAAGGTGCCATCCAAGTGCTGGTGTGCAGTTACGGTGCAGCCGGCGAGAGTGGCACGCCACTTCACCGGCTGGATCTGCAAAGTCAGGTTCTGAAAGCTGATCGTGTTGTCGCGGTTCACGGTGCGCTCAAACTGCAGCGAGAAGACCCGCTCGAGATCGCGCTGCGGACAGGGCACAAAAGCGTTGCCCCGCTCCGCCGCCGCGACCTGGAAGCGGCCATTGAACTCGGCCACATAGTGCTCGCGCAAGAAGCGATTGGCTTGCTCCCGGGTGGTGCATCCTGCCTGCCGCAACTCCTGCGGCAGGCGTCCCTGCCAGGTTCCGAAGTTGCGTTCGCTGCGGCCCCGCGCCTGCGGCGAATAGGCCGGAATCATGCCGATGCCCAGTTCACGCAGCGCCCGTCCTACCTGGGTCAGGCGATGGGGATCGACCGCTTCTCCCGCCTTGGGAGTCAGCCAGAAGTGGCTGCCGCGATCGCTGTACAAGGCGCAGAACAGGCCCTTGCGCTCGATCACTTCCTGCAGCGCCGCCATCACCGTCAGCGTCGATTCCTCTTCCACCAGTTGCGCGTAGTAGATCTGGCTGGTGGCGTCGTCCCGGATCACCAGCAAGGCATACCAGCGCTCATCCTCAAACCAGCGGTGACGACTGCCATCGATGTGCAACAGCATGCCGGGCAGCGGCCGCCGCGGTCGCCGTTTGCGGTGCACCCCGCGCTTCCGTCCCCGCGCCACCAGTCCTGCGCCTTGCAGCACGCCCTTCACCCAGCTGTAGCTGAGTGCGATCTGGTGCTCGCCCCTCAGCTTCTCGTGAAAATGCCGCAGGTTCAGATCGAAATACTTCTCCCGGTACAGTTCCAGCACCCGCTCCACCACCGCCGCCGGAACCCGCTTCGGCGAAGGCATTCCCCGCCCCCGGTCAAACAGCCCGCGGAAGCCGAACTCTTCGTAGCGCTCCCGCCAGCGCCGCATGTGCCGATCACTGATGCCGATAATCTCCGCCGCTTGCCACCCAGGTGATCTTCTTGGCCATAGCCCGCAAAATCACTTCCTGTACTTTCATCGCCCGCTCCGTCGCGGCCTTCGTGTAGGAAACCATGCTCCGCATGGTCTCCTACCCTCGCCGCCTGCAAAGCGGACACATCGCTTGCTAACTCAACCGGACATATCATGTGCTAACGACATCTATTAATCCTTTCCTTGACAAATCGCGCTGGCAGGGCTATAGGAGCCGTGCATAGTTAGCTGGCGTGCGGCCCATCCGAAAAGGAGAATGCCATGCACTGGACCCAGGTATATGACCCATTAGGCCATTGGTGGTTGTCCACACTGGTTGCGGCGCTGCCCATCATTGTGCTGTTTGGGTTGCTGGCCGGCTTAAGAGTAAAGCCGCACTGGTGCGCGATAGCAGGCGCGCTGACGGCCGTGTTGGTGGCCATCATCGTTTTCAAGATGCCGCTCGCCTTGGCAGCGATGAGCTTCGGGTATGGCGTCGCCTTTGGAATACTGAAGATAGCTTGGATTGTGCTTGCGGCTGTCTATCTCTACGACATTTCTGTCGAAACCGGCCAGTTTGAAATCATGAAAGAATCGGTCGCTGGGATTACTGCCGACCGTCGGCTCCAGGTTCTACTAGTGGCATTTTGCTTCGGTGCGTTTATTGAAGGAGCCGCAGGGTTTGGTGCGCCGGTGGCCATCGCGGGCGCCTTCATGATTGGGCTTGGTTTCAAGCCCTTTCACGCCGCTGCGCTGAACCTGATTGCTAACACAGCGCCGGTAGCCTGGGGAGCTATCGGGACGCCAGTCCACACACTTGCGGCCGTCACGGCGCTACCGGAATCCGACCTTAACGCCATGATAGGCCGCATCCTGCCGTTCACGGCAATTATTGTCCCGTTCTGGCTGGTGCGAGCTATGGTGAATTGGAAGGAAACCTTTGAGGTTGCCCCCGCCATCCTGGTCGTCGGCTTCTCCTTCGCTCTGACCCAGTTTTTCTGGTCTAACCACGTCGACAGTAATCTGGTCGACATCGCGGGCGGGGTGGTCTCGATGATCGCAACCGTAGTGTTCCTTCGTTTCTGGAAACCCAAGAAAATCTTCCGCTTTGATTATGAGAAAGGCGCACAGCCCCTTCCTCCGCCCACTGCCGAGATCAGGGATCAGTTCGGCGGCAAATGGACCCCGGAAGAATTCGATGGCATGGTGAAAGTGCGTTCGTATCCCGCCGTGCAGGTTTTGAAAGCCTGGATGCCGTTCGCGGTTCTTTCCATCTTTGTGCTCGTCTGGGGGCTGCCTTCGATCAAGCTGGCCATCAATAAGGCGACCACTCCCTCTTTCAGGGTTACGCTTCCCGACGGCAAGGTTCGGCCCGGACCGCCGGGATGGGACGTGCCCTACTTACACAATGCTGTGTATCGGTCTGCGCCGGTCGTGGCTAAACCGACTCCCGAAGCGGCGAGGTACGACTTCAATTGGCTGTCGGCAACTGGAACCGGTTGCTTCCTGGCGGCGATTGTCGCGGGACTGCTGCTCGGCGTGAGTCCGGCCCGCCTGATGAAAATTTTCTGGCGAACGCTGGTACGGATGCGGCTGGCAATGATCGCCATCTCGTTCATGTTGGGGCTCGGCTTCGTCACGCGGTACTCAGGACTCGACGCCGTGCTGGGGCTGGCATTCACTCGAACCGGTTGGTTGTATCCGTTCTTCGGCACGTTCCTGGGCTGGCTCGGTGTAGCGCTCACGGGAAGCGACACCTCGTCGAATGCCCTTTTTGGGAGTTTGCAGCGAATCACATCGCAGCAGCTCGGCATTGATCCAATCCTCATGTGTGCGGCCAACAGCGCTGGAGGCGTGATGGGCAAAATGGTGGACGCGCAATCCATTACGATTGCCACGGCGGCGACCGAGCAAGTAGGCAATGAAGGCATTATTTTCCGTTTCGTGGTGTGGCATTCCATTGCTCTTGGCGCCATAGTCGGAATTATCGTGATGCTGTACGCTTACGTTTTCCGCTATGCCGTGCCTCACGGACTGACGTTTGTGAAGTGAGATGCTGGAAAGCTATTTCGCATCATTTAACGGCGCCTACGGTGAAACCGGCGATGAAGCGGTCCAGGAACAGATTGTAGAGCAGTGCGATGGGCAGGCTGGTGATCAGGCAAGCTGCCATCAGCGACCCCCAGTAGTAGACGTCGCCACGAACCAAAAAGATCGGCACGCCCACGCCGACCATCTGGCGCGATTCAGAAGAGATGAAGGTCAGCGCGTAAACAAATTCCTGGGTCAC
>QIAR01000578.1 GCA_003225595.1 Acidobacteriota bacterium
ACCGATACGCGCTGCCAACCCAGCCACAATGCTAACCTTATAGCCGTCCCATGATCACTGACGCCCTCCACTGCATCGCCAACCACCGCCAGTCGCTCTCACGCGAGGAGGCGCGTGAGGTCATGTCGGAAGTCCTCTCCGGCAAGTGCACGGACGCCCAGATTGCCGCTCTGCTCGTGGCCTTGCACATGAAGGGCGAGACGGTCGAAGAGATCGTCGGTTTCGCAGAGGCCATCCGCGCCGCGGCCACACCTCTCGAAATTTCCCGCAACTCTACAGTGGACGTCAGCGACACTGAGCGTGACGCGCTGGTCGATACCTGCGGCACTGGCGGAGACGCCAGCGGTACGTTCAATATCTCCACTGCAAGTGCGCTGGTCGTGGCCGGCGCTGGCGTCCGCGTGGCCAAGCACGGCAATCGCAGCGTGACCTCCAAATGCGGCTCGGCGGATGTAATGGAAGCGCTCGGCGTGAATATCAACCCGCCACCCGCACGACTTGCCGCGTGTCTCGAAGAGGTAGGAATTGCGTTCCTCTTCGCGCCTGCGCTGCATTCCGCAATGAAGTACGTGCAGACAGCGCGTCGTGAACTGCGATTGCGCACAGTCTTCAATTTACTCGGACCATTGACCAATCCGGCGCGAGCCTCGGCCCAGGTAGTGGGAGTTTATTCGGCAGAACTCGTGGAGAAATTGGCTGAGGCATTTAGCATGCTTGGTGTGCGCCGCGCTCTGGTCGTGCATGGTGCAGACGGGCTGGATGAAATTACAATCACTGCTTCCACGCGGATCGCCGAAGTGCGCGATGGCCGAGTGCGCAGTTACGAAGTTACGCCGGAAGAATTCGGTCTGCAGCGCGCGCCTATTGAGGAGATTGCAGGGGGCGACGCGGTTGCGAATACAGCTATCATCCGCGATGTTCTTGCTGGCGAACTATCACCGCGACGCGACGTCGTTCTGCTCAATGCCGCGGCTGCCCTCGTGGCCGCGGGAAGGGCGGACCACCTGGGCGAGGCACTACCGCTTGCGGCGAAGTCGATTGACTCGGGCGCAGCTGCGGAGAAGTTGGATGCACTCGTGCGTTTCACAAACGCAGCAAACGTTCACTGAGCACTGAGGGTAGACTCTAATTAGGAATGTCACCTTCTCCCTCCAAACGCGACGCTCGAAATGACAACTTTAATCAGAAGTGTCGGTGACAAGGAGACGTGGTAACTAGGCAGGTGCAACCAGAAATCACTTCTTGCGACACGATTCCCCTTACTTCTTTCCCGCTTCTTTCTTCAACCTCTCGATTTGCTCCAGGTGATTCGGGCCGTGTCCGGCCATCATCTCGACCATCTCTGCGAGAGTGACGTCGCGCTTGCGCTCGGGATGGTAGGCACCCTTCTCCAAATCCCCCGGCTTGAGTCGTCGCAAGAGCCGCAGAGTGTTGTGACGATTCAAGCCGTAGAGCGCGACCTGTTCCGCGGGCGGAGCTTCGATATATCCAAGATGGTTGGCCCACTCGTTCTGGTCGATCGGCGCAATCACGGGTTTCTTGTCCGCCAGGATTTGCCGCATGCGGTACGCATACATGATCTCCATATCGGCTAGGTGCCCGAGGATCTCCAGGATGCACCACTTGCCCGGCGGCTTATAGCGTAGCGTCTCCTCCGGCAATCCCGAAACAGCCGCGGCGATCTGTTTCGGACTCTTCTCCGCCGCCTCCAGATGTTTTTTCAATTCGGCTTCCGTCATGGCTCCCCCTTTTCCGACACCATGGTTTCAATCTTTCATCGAAAATCGGAAATCGACAATCTGCTTCAGCGGACTTCCACTTTTTGCATCCACTGTGCCACCTGCACATTCCAGCCCAGCTCTTTGACCATGGCATCGCGCAACTGCGATGATGCGGCCGGTTCGCCGTGGACCAGATAAGTCAGGTCCGGTTTTTTGGGAAACGTATGCAGCCACTGCATGAGTTCCGGAGGATCGGCGTGATCGCTGAACTGCTCGAGTGCGGCGACCTGCGCCCGGATGGAGACGATGTTTCCAAAGATCTTCACTTCGGGAGCACCGCTCTTAATGGTAAATCCGCGGGTTCCGGGCGCCTGAAATCCGATGAAGATCACCAGGTTTTTGGGATCAGGCAGCCGCTGCGCAAGATGATGCAGGATGCGCCCACCGGTCACCATCCCGCTCGATGAAACAATGATCGAAGGATAGTGTGTCTCATTAATTTTCTTGGACTCTTCGGGCGTGGACGCAAACGTGAACCCCGGCCATTCTAGCGGTGATCCGCACGTCTTGATGAGTTGGCGGGTCTCATCGCTGTATTCCTCAGCATGCTTTAGAAAAATCTGCACAGCCTGGATTGCCATTGGGCTGTCGCAATACACGGGAACTTTCGGAATCTGCTCCGACCGCATCAGCTCTTTCAACAGGAACAGAAATTTCTGGGTGCGTTCGACGGCAAAGGCGGGAACAATCACGCTACCACCCCGCTGGATCGCTTGGCGGATGAGGGCTGCCAGTTGTGGTCTGGGATCATCGGTAGGATGCATCCGGTTCCCATAAGTCGATTCCATCACCAGCAGATCTGCTGTCTCGCCCTCCATCGGCCCCGAGTGCACGACCTTACCCGGTGCGCTAGTGTGATTGCGCACTCGTCCGATGTCGCCTGTGAACAGCAATTGCCGGGCTGTACCGTTCGTCTTGAGCGTGATTTCCGCCATGGACGATCCCAGGATATGCGCTGCGCGCACGAAGCGGAATGAAAGCTCCGGGCAAAGCTGCTTTACTTCTTCGAACTGCACCGAACGGAAATATTGCAGACACTTCTGCGCCTCCTCAATTGTATAGAGTGGCAGCGCGGGATCGTGTTTCGAGGCCTTCTTCTTGTTATAGAAGGCGGCATCTTCTTCCTGAAGGTGCCCAGAATCCGGTAGAAGGATGGAACACAAATCAATTGTGGCCTGTGTGGCATGAATCGATCCGCGGAAGCCTCCCTTTACAAGTCGCGGAATCCAGCCGCAATGGTCCAAATGTGCGTGCGTCAGGATGACTGCATCGATCTCTCGTGCCGGCACCGGCGTGTCCTGCCAGTTGCGCTCGCG
>QIAR01000579.1 GCA_003225595.1 Acidobacteriota bacterium
ACTGGGCGGGTTTGGCATTCGGCTGGGTCTGTGCTTGCACGAAAGCAGAGTCCGCAATCGCGAGCAGGCTGAGCAGAAGTACACGGCTGAAGATGATTCTTCTCATACGCGAAAAATCAGGATACACCCACCTCGTTCGCTGGACGATGCCAAACTGAATTGGACTGGCTAGCCTATTGTCGAATTGTGCCTCACCGCATCCCGGATTTAACCAGCTTCCGCACCTGAGTGGGCCCTTTCACACCTAGCACGGTATCCTTTGTCCCAAAAGGCTGTGGTAGTTCACGTGGATTGGGAAGGTGGAAAACTCGAACGGCCAGCGGGTGGAATGAAGTCAGGTCCTCCGATCTTGGCTTTGCCAGCAGTGGGCGCACACTTATGACTTGTCCAGTTGCCACTCGTTAGCTATGCTGCCGAGCATCGCAACAGGCAAGTCAATTGGAGCAGGTTTCCTGGTCTCTGGTTTGCGATTTCAGCTCGGTTAGGCGTGGCAGTGGAGATCATCATCAGTCAAAGGGGGCACCGGCGTCTCGATTCCTTGGTCTCGGCCGTAGTGCTTGCGGAAGAAAGCACGCAGCCTCCAAGGCAGAACTTCTTGTAACTCTTCCAGACTGGGCCAGCGGCTCGCTTCCCATGAAGCTGGCGATTACGCTAGAAAAAATATCACCATTTTGCGGAATTTCGGCTGGCGATTTCGTCACTGTAAACTGTCCGCCATCGCCTTGTTTGGGTTCTGCAGGTTCTCCCACGCACTACAGGCCCCGGATAAGCCGGTTTTGCACATCCAATCGAAGCTGTTCGATTTGTTGGCATGCGAATGAAGTCGGAAAATCCAATCGAAGTACATACGACCTGGGCGCTCACGTTAGTGGTGATCATGACGAACGTTCTGGGGAACCTGTCGCTAAGCCGGGGTATGCACCAGGTGGGCAAGATTGTCTCTGCTTCCCCGCTGGATTACGTTCGGGTCTTTGCTAATCCATGGACTGTAGCAGGAGTGTGCATCCTGGTCGTCTGGATGATCATTGACCTGGCGCTGCTGAGCCGAGCCGACCTCAGCTTTGTAATGCCGGTCACAGCGAGCGCATACGTGCTGATCGCCATCGCCGGGCGTTTTTTGCTGCACGACAATATCTCTGGGGTGCGGTGGGCGGGAATTCTGGTAATTACCCTGGGCGCGGTGCTGGTAGGAGAGACCCCTGTCCGCACCACCAAACGCCGGCCGGAGCATCTGCGATGAAGTGGATTTTGGTTGGAATTATCGGTATCTGCAACACGCTGGGCGAAGTGCTGATCACGGCAGGTATGAAGCGCCAAGGCGAAGTGGAGAAGCTGGATCCCCAGTCGCTGGGGCATATGGTCGTGCGAATCTTTCGAAACCCGCTGGTGCTGGGCGGACAGGCTGTCCTGGCCGTGTCGTTTTTTGCGCTGTTGTCGTTACTCTCTATATCGAATGTGAGCTTCGCTGTCCCCGCAACGGCAATCAGCTATCTGCTGGAAACGTTGCTCGCGAAGCTCGTCCTAAAGGAGGATGTCACATGGCGCCGCTGGGCGGGAGCCACCCTCGTCACCTGCGGTGTAGCGCTGCTGCAATGGTGATTACGTTAGAAAAGTCAGGCGGAGCACGTGGGTCTGTGAGTATGCCACTGTCGCATTCGCGCTGACAGTGACGAACCGCACCGTTATTTACCGCGCGGATCTGTCGAATCCGAATGGCGGCGAGCCGGTCTCGGAGATTTCCAGTGCGCACTCTTTCCGAGAGGATTTTGAGCGCACGGCGGCCCTTTTCGGCGACGCACAGGTTGGACGGGATATTTGAACTGCACACGTACAAGAGACAAAACGCGACTGCGAACAGCTGCCACGCCTGTTGGGATGTCGTCCTTCCGAACCATTCATCCAGACGGAAGTCCGTTCCCAGAGATGCTTCCCGAGCAACTCGAGGGCGCGCGCTTGTCGGCCAGCTTGAAGCGTGTCATGTGGATGACGCTTCACCTGGGGTCTGTTCGGTCCAGCTGTCTGCAACGACACGCGTCAGCATGACGAAAACGATAAAACCGCCCCCAGGACCAACCGCAGTATCCATGAGGATGGGGTGCCAGTTGTGCAGCGTAAGAGCGTTTAGTTCTGATTGTATCGCCGCGCTACTATTGCCAGAGATTAGCTTAAATTCTGACTTTTGCGCCACGCTACCTCCCAAGGAAAAGGCGATGCGAATTATACGATGCGCCGGGACTTTCCGCGTTGCACGCGCCGGTCTAGGTAGGTCCTAAAGGGTGCGTTGACGGTGTTCCAGTTATCACGATTACCCGCCCATGAGAATGTTCAGGAGCTTGGAGTCGATGGGGCTGGTAAGGATATGCGCTACTGGCACTGATTTCCAGTGGTAATGCCGGAAATCACCTCCTCGCCAGCGGCAATGCGGAATCAGGACACCCCAGAGGACACTTAAAACTCTGGCAACGAGTCCCATACTCGCACTGACCAAGAAAAAAGGTGAAAGGTGACAGGTAAATGGTGGGGATTGAGGAATCTGGCGGAGAGGGAGGGATTCACATCCGCCGCCTAAATTTTGCCAAGAATATTTGCAAATTTCTGCCCTTACTACCAACGCTACCAGTCACTTGCGACCGTCGCGCATGCGCATTTTACCAGTATCCTTGGGAAATCAAATAGCTCGCTTTTTGGTAGCAATGGTAGTCACTTTGGGTTCGCGACAACGGCAAAGAATCGCGCTCCCCGAAAAAAAGCCGAGTAGCTGATGGGCCCGGATGGTGCTGGAATGCTCCAACTATGACTTGGTGACTGCCCGCGATGGCCGGCAAGGTGTCTGCAATTTCGTGCCAGAGTTAGTAGCAATACTTTACGTTTGTGCCCAATTGTTGAAACAGTCTGATGGCGCAGCTCAGCTGAATGCGCGATTCGCGGGTCAACGCCGATTCGAAGCTCATGCAGGACGCAGCCGATTTCATCCTCGTGTGCGAAGTCGCGCGCGGCGTACCTCATAGCCGAAAGCAGAGCGCCCTACCGCAAACCGAGCCCGCGCCAGCCCGATCATGAGCATGATCGGGAATGATCCGGCAGGCAGGGCGGGAGTGCCGTCAGGGTGTGGCTGCTGCCCTGGCCCTCAAGAACGTAGACGCTTGTGCTCCTGCCACGCCGAAGTAGAGGCGATACGAATGGTATATGGCATACATCACAGGCAAGGTGAGCAGGGGAATCTGCCAGCCGACATGCCGGCTGATGGTAGTCATGATGGAGG
>QIAR01000118.1 GCA_003225595.1 Acidobacteriota bacterium
GCATTGGGGCTGCGGCCTAGTCGGAAGCCGGTTCGCAACGGGCTTCTTCCTGAATCGGGGATTATCGGCGGAGAGTCGCCGCATTTTCCTCAGGTGCCAAGATTTCCTCGCAGCATGCTCCACCTTCCCCGGTTTTGTTCCAGTGAAAAGCTCGCCTACAGCAAATCTCTTAAGGGAACTACAGTATGCACCTGATACAGCATTCGCTGGACACAGATATAAACTTGGTTGTACTTTAATATCAGAGACTTAACATCGAGTTTGCGTGACGGGACATACCTGACCAATGCTGGCGCACGACCAGCCTGTGAGTGAGTTGAAGGAGCAATTTTAACGAGACGCCTCCCTGCACTGCATGCGACTGCAGGAGTTCAGGGTAGTCATTCGTGCTCCCACCGAGACAACAATCTGCTTGAGAACGGTATTGGAGACCGCAAATAGCCCTTTATTATGATGAGAATTGCCCAGGTAGCGCCGCTTTACGAGAAACTCTATGGAGGAACCGAGCGAATTGTTTCCTATTTAACTGAAGAACTTGTGCGGGAAGGACACGAGGTAACCCTTTTTGCGAGCGGGGACTCTATGACCCAGGCGAGACTCGTGCCCGTCTGCCCCGAGTCGTTACGCCTCGCTCCTAACTGCATCGATCAATTGGCCCATCATGTCTTAATGTTGGAGTATGTATTCAGTGAACGGCGTAACTTCGACATCATTCATTTCCACATCGACTACCTGCACTTCCCGCTGAGCCGCCGCGAGCAGATCGTCAACGTCACAACCCTGCATGGACGACTCGACATTCCCGAGCTCGCGCCCTTGTACCAGGTCTTCCGCGACATGCCAGTTGTCTCCATCTCCGACTCGCAACGCGATCCTCTGCCCTGGGCAAACTGGCAAGGAACTGTGTATCACGGGTTACCCGAAAATCAGTTAACCTTCCGGCCCGGCAGAGGCGAATACCTGGCGTTCCTGGGGCGGATCTCTCCGGAAAAAGGGCTGGACGAAGCCATCAAGATTGCGCAGCTTGTCGGAATGCCTCTCAGGGTTGCGGCCAAAATTGACCGGGCCGACCAGGAGTATTTTGAGACCTGCATTAAGTCGCGATTGCACGATCCACTGATAGAGTTCACGGGCGAAATTGGGTATCCTGAGAAAAATGATTTCCTGGGAGATGCTGCGGCTCTTCTTTTCCCGATTAATTGGCCTGAGCCTTTTGGCTTGGTCATGATCGAGGCAATGGCATGCGGCACCCCGGTTATCGCTTATCCCCGTGGTTCGGTTCCGGAGATCGTTGATGACGGCATCACAGGGTTCCTGGTCCATAATGCTGAAGAAGCCGCGAAAGCCGTGGAAGGAATTGCTGCGATTGAGCGAAGAAGCTGCAGGCGCCGTTTCGAAGAACGCTTCAGCGCCAGGCGCATGAGCGAGGATTATTTGGCCCTTTACGAGCGACTCGTAAACGGGCAATCCGAACCGATAGCGGTAACGGATGGAGTGCCAGTTGGATGAAGTAAACGTCGCACAACAGTTTTACATAACCACCAGGTCCCCGCGCTCCGAGGATCGGCCTCGAGTTCTCAAATACGGCAACCTGTTTGCTGTATTTGATCGCTACGGGGACATCGAACCCCTCGGTCTGGGAGAAGAAGGCCTCTTCTACGATGGAACTCGCTTCCTTTCGCAGTTAGTGCTCTACATCGGCAAATCCCGCCCCCTCTTTCTAAGTTCGACGATCAGCAGAGATAATTTTCTGTTTACCGCCGACCTCACAAATGTCGACATATTGGATGATGATCAAGTCGCGATCCCCCGCGGCACCCTTCATGTGGCTCGTTCGAAGTTCTTGTGGAAGGGTGTTTGTTATGAAAAATTCAGAGTTTCAAATTACGGTCTGCGCGCTGTCACGGTTCCGCTCCGGCTCACTTTTAAGGCCGACTTTGCCGACATTTTTGAAGTTCGAGGTACGCGGCGTGAGAGGAGAGGTCGTGGCCTGGACCCCTCGCCCGGGGCAGACTCTGTAGTGCTCTCTTATGAAGGCTTAGACGGCGAGATACGGCGAAGTTACCTGCGTTGTATGCCGGCACCGCAACGAATTTCTTCCTCTGACGTGGTTTTTAGCCCTGTTTTGTATCCCAAAGAAGAATTGACTTTTCATTTGACCGTCTGCTGCGAGCCGTGTGAAGACTCTCCTGTTGATTGGGAAACGGCATTCGCCGCTGCAAAGGAGGAACTGAAGGCCGATTCTCCTGGCAACTGGAGAATCCAAACTTCCAACGAACAATTTAACGATTGGGTGGGCCGGTCTGCCGCTGATATTCAGATGATGATTCATGGTAACCCTGAAGTGGGTTATCCCTACGCCGGCGTGCCCTGGTTCAGTACCGTCTTTGGCCGGGATGGGATTATTACTGCTCTGGAATGTTTGTGGCTGAGCCCCTCCATGGCGAAAGGTGTGCTGCTGTTCCTGGCCGCCAACCAGGCTACTGAGGTTGATGAAGAATCCGATGCCGAGCCCGGCAAGATTTTGCACGAAATGCGCAAGGGGGAAATGGCGGCCCTTGGGGAAGTACCCTTTGGACTCTATTACGGCAGCGTGGACGCGACTCCGCTCTTCCTGATGCTCGCTGCAGCGTACTACGAACGCACCGGGGATCTAGAGTTCATTCGAGCGTTGTGGCCTCACATTCAAGCCGCTTTGGACTGGATCGACAATTATGGAGATTCGGATGGCGACAGTTTCGTCGAATATGCGCGCCACTCTTCGGGCGGCCTGGTTCAGCAAGGCTGGAAAGATTCGAACGATTCAGTGTTTCACGCCAACGGAAGTCTGGCCGAGGCGCCGATCGCGCTCTGTGAAGTACAAGGATATGTTTTTGCGGCCAAGCGCGCAGCTGCACTGATGGCAGCGGCGCTTGGCAGAAGCGAACAGGCGAGTGCGCTCGAATTACAGGCGCTATCTTTGCAGGCAAAATTTGAAGAGTCATTTTGGTGTGGCGATCTTGGCACCTATGCAACCGCGTTGGACGGACGCAAGCGACAGTGTCAGGTGCGCACTTCAAACGCCGGTCATTGTCTCTACACTGG
The DNA here is from genome assembly GCA_003225595.1 of Acidobacteriota bacterium. GTDB lineage: Bacteria > Acidobacteriota > Terriglobia > Terriglobales > Acidobacteriaceae > Gp1-AA124. The sequence continues at coordinate 3,085 of QIAR01000118.1, forward strand.
AATCGCGAGCCCGGAGAAGGCACGCCTGGTTGCGCAAGGGCTTCTTGGGCAGGATCTGTTTTCCGGCTGGGGTGTGCGAACCGTGGGCAGCAAGGAAGTCCGGTACAACCCAATTTCGTATCACAACGGTTCGGTGTGGCCTCACGACAACGCGCTGATCGCTAGCGGTCTCTCCCGATATGGTTTCAAAGACCTGGCGTCCCGCATTCTCTCCGGACTGCTGGACGTTAGCGTTTTGGTAGACCTTCACCGGCTGCCCGAGTTGTTCTGTGGCCTTCATCGACGCGCAGGCGACGGCCCGACCCTTTATCCGGTGGCCTGCTCGCCGCAAGCCTGGGCAGCGGGCTCCGTATTCATGCTGCTGGAGGCCTGTCTGGGAATTTCAATCGATGGTCGTCGAAGGCAGATTGTTTTTGACAGCCCTTATTTACCCGATAATGTTAATGAGTTGTGGATCAAAGGGCTGGATCTCTTGGGTTCACGTGTAGACCTGTTCCTGGAGCGGCGCAACGACACAGTTCGAGTCCACGTCCTGGAAAACCAGGGGAATGTCGCCGTGATTACACAGCAGCCTTGAACGTGTTCTGGCGAGTTGACATATTCCCGCCATCTCCTACCGATGCCGAATTTCCGCCTCCTTGGCTCTCCCATCCGCTACGCACACGTAATCTTCACTAGCGCTGACTTGCGCAGGCGAGAATTGCAATTGGCTCATATCAGACTCAGTGCACATACAAGAAGCTCTACGGAAGCCGGTCTCGCCGCTGGAGAGAGCCGGGGGTAGGAAAACATTAGTACAAATAGTGCAAGGGAACGCCGCATGTGCGTCCAAGCGATGCGAAACCGCGCTCCCAAGTTGTTCATGCAGAAGTACGTGTCTGCAACCGTCGGATGGAAGACGACATCCAACGCCTTGTGCTACAAGAGAATGACAAGCCGGTGCCGGTCACCTCGTCTGTTTCCCCGAATTTCCCGGAACACCAGAGGGCTCTATTCCGCGAGGTGCTCGAATTATTGAATGCAAGCCGCGTGCGTTATGCGGTCTCGGGAGCTTTTGCACTCCAGCAGCACACTGGCATCTGGCGTGACACGAAGGACCTTGATGTCTTCCTTACGCAGGAGGATGTCCAGCCGGCATTGCGTTTATTAGGGGAGCGCAACTACGTATGCGAGGTCCGCGACCCGGTATGGCTGGCCAAGGCGCATCGCGACGAGTTTTACGTCGACCTGATCACGGGAATGAGCAACGGTGTGATTACCGTGGATGCTTCGTGGATTGAGAGAGCGCAGCCTGCGATTATCGCCGAGGTCGCAACCCGGGTACTGGCGCCTGAGGAACTCTTGTGTTCCAAACTCTTTGTCACTCGGCGAGAGCGCTTCGATGGTGCAGACATCGCGCACATTCTCTATGGCACTCGCGGAAAACTCGATTGGGAACGGATTCTCACAATCGTGGATGAAAACTGGGAGATTTTGCTCTGGGCACTGATACTCTTTCGTTACGTATACCCGGCTCAAACCGATTACGTGCCATTTTCAGTCTGGCAGGATCTTCTCACTCGTTACATGGGTCTAGTTGCAAAAACCGATTCGAAAGCCAAGTTCCGCGGCAGCCTTATCGATGAGAACATGTTCGCGATTGACGTCAAAGAGTGGGGTTTGGAGGACCTTTTGCTAGAGTATCGCGCGCGGCGTATGCCGAAAGAATTCGATTGTCAGCTTAAGCCCATTGATGTAACTGAGGGCTAGAAATAGCATGAATTCAGCCGAAAACTGTGCCGATCGCCTATGAGAATTGCAGCCACCGCCGATTTGCATTTCTCGGCCCAAACCTACACCAATATCCAGGAGCAGTTTGTGAGGGTGCGTGACGAAGCCGACCTTTTGCTCATTGCTGGAGACTTGACTAACTACGGGCAGCCCTCGGAAATGGAGATGCTGCTGAATGCACTGGTTCGCCTAAGAATACCGACTGTTGCCGTATTAGGAAACCATGACTACGAAGGCGGGCAGGAAGCTGAACTGCAGCGCATGATGGCGGCTGCCGGCATCAAGGTGCTGGACGGCACGGGATACGAGCGCGACGGAGTCGGGTTTGCCGGCACTAAAGGCTTTATCGGGGGATTCGGCCGTGGCGTGCTAACCGCGTTTGGTGAGCGGGAAATCAAAGCTTTTGTACAGGCGGCGATCGACGAGGCGGTGAAGTTGGAACGCGCAATGTCTCAACTTAGGACGAACAAACGGATCGTCGTTCTGCATTATTCACCAATCGCCTCTACGGTGATGGGGGAAGCGCCGGAGATATTTCCATTCCTTGGTACCTCCCGATTGGCGGAGGTCGTTGACCGCCATGGTGCAGATCTCGTCCTCCACGGTCATGCTCACCGTGGCACGCTCGATGGAAAAACGACGGCGGGCATTCCCGTACATAACGTCGCAATCACGCTTCTCCAGCAGCAGAAACCTCCCGGAGTCTACCGACTGTTCGAAGTCTAAGGGCCGCTTGGTCGCCTTCGCGGGGAGAATGCTTCTACAGGACATTCCCTAGCCTTCCTACAGGTTTGTACCCATTGTCTGGCACTCCTCAAAGGCCTAATTTGGTTAGTGCCGCGGACAAGCAGCAAGAGGAAGTCGTGTAGTCTCTTAAGCCTCTGTTTACAAGAACAGTTCGCAACCTCAGGCAGGATCGAATGCCGCAGAGGGGGCTGATTGATAGCGAACGAAAGCGCACTGGTTGGTTACATACCGGCAACTCAAAGAGAATCCTCGGCACCTAAAGAGTTTCCGCAATCGCAAGTATTGGCAATACCAATCCACTCAGGAGTCCACACCATGAGCAAGATATCAATATTGTTTGCACTGGTTTTGGCGTTTGCTCTAATCGCAACCGCCCAGACCTCCTCCCCCAACGATCAAAGCTCGCCCGGCTCACAGGGTTCTGCCGCTTCCCAGGGTTCCACAACTGGGCAGCAGGGCTCCACAGGAGCGGCACAGCAGCCAAGCGCTGCTCCTGCGACGCAGGGCACAACGATGGGCGCCGAAACTAAGACAAAGGGCGAAGCGAAAGGCGAACATAAGGTAAAGGGATGCATCCGTTCCGAAGGCGGCAAGTACTCGCTGGAGGACGCAAAGGGACACACTTACGCCTTGAACACTTCGGAAGATCTCTCCGCACACGTGGGTCACGAAGTCGTGATTCATGGCGCGGTTTCGGGCGGCGGCGCTTCCGAGATGAGCAAGACGGAGACCAGTGCGGGTGCCGCGGGCGGCAATAAAGAAATCGCCGTGACCAAGGTCGAGATGGTTTCCGAGACCTGCAAGTTGGGCGGAAAGAAAAGCAAGAGCACCAGTGATCAGAAAAAGGGAGTTCCGCCCAGCCAGTGAGGTGCGTGTAGCAAATTGCAAGGAACGATCCGGCACTGAGGGTGCCTGCTACTCAGAGGCCCTGCCCTCGATCCGAGGATCGGGGGCCGCCGGGTCGCTCCATGCACTTTAGCCAGGTAGGGACCGTGATCGAGTGCGGTCTCGGTCAGGTGAATTAACTCCTCTATGGAATTTGTTACCAAGTGAAGCAAGGGTTCGCGACTGAGTCCGTACAACACCAGCTTCCCAAATTGCTTGCTCTAGCTTGAGCCCATGCGTAAGGGAGTTCGCGGGAAGCAGACCAAGACAGTAGCGGGTAATAGCTAACCCCGGGTGTCCTCCCGGCGGCTAGCTTTTCCGGCTGATTGCGCCACCCCTCAGATTCGGCTACGGCGCGACAGTCCCATGATCAACGTAATCAGGAAGATGATCAGGAAAATGTAGAAGAGAATCTTGGCCATGCCCGCCGCGGCGGCTGCTATTCCACCAAAACCGAGAATCCCGGCGATAATCGCCACGATCAAGAACACCACCGCCCAATACAACATATGCCACCTCGCATTCTTGATTGGACCGATAGCGGAGAAAAAATAAATTTCTTTCGCTTTCGTCGTTTCTAAGCATAGGCGGGCGAGCAGAGACCCGCGATCCGGACAAGCCTGTAGTTTCGCATCCAAATTGCACTAGAAAGTCTTAAATGGGCGAGATCGGAAGCCTTAGGAGGCTTTTTGTTCCACAGTGACAGATTAGCCTGCCAGAAGGGAATGCTGCCGCAGCTACGCAGTGAGTGGCTGAATCTGGACCAATGATGTCGTGGAGACCAATCCGTTTTTACGAAGCATGTTGGCGGAAGGAATACCGGTACGCTGGAAAGATTTCTCGCAATCGGCGCTTGAAGGCCCGCGCATATTGCCCTCCATGAACGCCAAACCGGGACATCGGGTACAACTACCTACGTGAGAACAAGTGGAGCAGACTGGCAAATCCTTCGCTCGGATAGAGCGCACGTCCGCTAACTGCGAAGAGTTGCGCCAGATATCAAGAAAATTCTGCCGGCGCACATTGCCGCTCGGCAGAGGAAATTGCACGCACGGGAAAACGTCTCCGTAAGGAGAGATGTAGCACGCGGTGTGGCCGGCGCTGCAGGGATAGCTTTCCATTTCGTCCTCACCTGGTGGCGGGGGCGGAGCGCAGAATTCCGGCACGTTTCCAACCAGTGCCTCGGTGTGAAAGACCTGATTCAGTTCTTCCCCGGGAATACGCAACTTTAGGATCGATGTGTCTCCATCCATCTTCGGCGTAATCGTAGGATCAAGCGTGTACGTCACGCCCAGTTCTTTGGCCAAGGCCTGAACGCCCGCGTGCTCAAACATGTTGGCAGTCATCAACACATTCGCGATCGTGACCTTTAGTCCTTGAGATTTGAGAAACCGAATAGCTTTAATCGTCCGCTTTAGTGAGCCAGGCAACTTGGTAATGGCATCGTGGATTTCAGGCCGATGCGAGTACACGCTGATCTGTATCTGCTCCACTCCCAGGGCCCGCAGCCGCTGCGCCTCGTGCTCACGGATCATGACTGCGTTGGTCTTCACCTTGACATTGAACTGCAGCTGGCGGGCGTACTCCACCAGTTCGAGAAAATCGCGGCGCATAAAGACCTCACCGCCGCTGAATGTCAGAAAGAAAACGCCGGCGTCCGCGAGTTGTTCGAGAACGCCCTTGATCTCCGCGGTTGTCATTTCCCCGTGATCGTCGTGATCGAGATAGCAGTGGACGCAGCGCTCGTTGCAGCGATAGGTGACGTCGAGATGCACGCTGATCGGGACGCCCAGTTCCAGGGCTTTCTGATTCATCTCATACATCAGGCTCATAGCGCCTCGGTGGGTCTGGTTGATGGATTATCAATTGGCTTGTCAGATATAAGCAGGATTCCATGGCGCGACAACTCGTCCACAAACTGTTCCGCATCGCGCCGGGCTGAGTCGGGTTCCACCTCGAACTCCCGGCAGACTTTCTCTACAATCTCGGAGAGCGAGGTGCCGCCGTCGGCCGATTGCCAAATAATAGTGGCCACTTCGTTCAAGGTGAAGAACGTGGAATCTACTGCTGACATGATCATCATTTCGCCGCCCAGCATACGGGCCGCAATGGCCGAGCTCCGGGCAATGTACCTTTCTGTCATCGAGTTTTCCTGAGGGCCTCCCGCACGGTTAATCGACAAGCTCCCAGACCCGCTCATCAGGTAAGAATGTCATGCGGCGCACCGGAACGAGGGTCACAAAATCCAAAGCGGACCTGAATACCAACTTCACCAGGTCTGGGTCATCTGCGAAAAACAGGATGTTCCGCAGCAGACGTCGCACCGCATCTGCGGACGAGATTGGTCGGATCTGATTTTTCGGCCCCTGCTCGAGAAAGAACAAAGTAGCCACCGGCGCGGAACAATTCTCTCCCAGTCGCGCCAGCTCGCCGGCAAATGGCGTACCACAGGCTCGGTAGCCCTCACCGTCCCGGCGAACGTAGGAGATTTCATCGGTGAGCAGTGTCACATCGGAGGGCGCCAGCCTGGAAATCGTGGTCTTGCCGGCTCCCGATAGACCCGAGAACAGGAAAGCACGGCCGGTGCGGATGGCGCTCGCGGAATGCACCAGAAATCCGCCTTCGCGTGCCAATATCAGGCTGTGCACAATGCGCAAAACGGAATCGATCGAATAAGGGTTAGCCGATTGGCGAATCCAGCCCTTTCCCGCTCTTGGATCCCACTCGGAATTGAAATCGCCACGCCACAATAACCACTTTCCCGCCTGTATCTTGACTTGAAGATCTTCGTCAGTAGAAGCGCCGTGCGGCCCCACATCCACATCAAATTCGAATTTTGGCCGAGCCGTGCGGCTCACGAAGCCGGCGTAACGGTTCTCCAGCAGGTCGCGAAAGGATGCGTCCTCCGTGCGCAGCAAGACGGGGATGCCACCGATCTCAATAGCGACTTCGTGAGTCTGGATGGCTGGGCTCAATTCATTCCCTTCGTATTTGCTGGCATTCCACGGACCCTCCGCGCGCCGGCACAACTGAGACGATCTATTCCATTGCTGTTTCATTGAGCCGGAACACTACATCGCTTTGCCCGGATCTTACCCTCCAGGCATGGAGCCGCAGCGCCATGCCTCGCAAGAGGCCCGAATTACAAAGCAGCATTCCAACCAAGCGGCGACTTACCGAGAATTCTCGATCCGGCTCGATCACATTACCGCAGCGATGAACGCTGATAACTTTGCCCAGCAATTCCGCCGCAAGGACCGGCGGATCAGCCTCCGCCATGGCATCGCCGCGCGTGACCAGAAACCGGCTGCCTGCCCGATCCGACTTCTGTGTCACACGATGAATGAAAAGACGATCTTGCCGCGCATACAACACGATGTCGCCCGGCAGCACTGGTTCAAATTGCGTAAATTGTATGGTTAGGCGATCGCGTGGCCACAGAGTGGGTAGCATACTGGTGCCCCTAACCTGCAGACGCACCTCTCCACAGGAATGGAGCACTTCCGCCGCCATACTGCACCCGTTCTCTTCGCGCCTCTGGGGCAACTCGATCATTTGCGAAGTGGTGCTATGAAACTTTCTTCGCCATTTTGCAGGTAGAGCCCGTCTGGATTTTCCCGCAGGCCAGGGCCATGGTCTCAAAGACACGCTCGTAACGGAACTCCGGCTTACTATAGGGCTTCTTCCCCGCAGGGCGGTTTTCAGCTGTAATTTTCTGTTCTCCAGAAGCTTCATTCTTCTGAGTCATAGGCTGTCCAGGAGCTTCGAGTTGTTCAACGCTTTCGTTCCCAAATGATATGGAGGTTAATCGGAGTGTACAACACGCTCTCTGACTAATGCGAGATGCTGTTGTCTGTCCGGATACCTGCCAGAATCAGAAAGACTCAGGAAAAGCAGATCAATAGAAAGAGAGAGTGCCTTGTAGCCGGGCACGACGCAAAGTATACGAGAAAATTGCGAGACTTGATGGCAGAAGAACGATCGAAAACAATGCGAGGATCAAAATTTCGTGAGCCAGCACGGGAAAAGGCACGTCTTGAAGAAGCGCCAGACGCATGCCATCCAGCGAATGTGTAATCGGTATCAGTCCCGATAAATATCGAAGGGTCTTCGGCAGCGCAGCCACCGGGAACATCGTCCCCGTCAAGAACCAAGCTCCGGAACCAAGAGCCCAGACGACAGCCGAACCCTTCTGGGTCGCCAACTGCACTGCGGCCGCAAAAATTCCAATTGCGATCGCGATCGCCATGGAGAGCGCGAAGATCACAATGCATCCTGCCAGGTTTGGGCGCAACGGCGCGTCAAATACCAGCAGCCCGACCACTAGATAGAAAACCAGGTTCACAGTGTTTCCCGCAAAAGCTGAGATTGCACTCAGAAACACCAGCACAGGAGGAGGCGTCGAAGTAGTCATCAGAACTTCCAGAGTGCCGTTCTGCTGCGCCTCCTGAACTGCGGCCAAAAACGAATGAACTCCCATTACCAGAAAAGTGTAGAAGCCAGTACCCACCAGCAAAAATGGAAAATAGCCCATTCCCTCTGGCCGAAATCCTGGCCCGATAGCGCGAGAGAGATAGTAGAACGCGGCCAGCTCCGCAAGCGCTCCGGTCGCCGCGAGCATGAATCCAGTTCGATACCGGATCGCAGTCAGGAGGTCGCGTCGAAGAATCGCCGCCAATTTGTCGCACAGCGAGGAAAGGTTCAACTGACGCTCCTCACCGCCATCTCGGGGACTTCCTGCAATTCGCCGGTACTTCGAAAATAGAAAGACCGCAACTCGTCAACACCGGTGGAGGCAAGCTGTCGAAGGCCGGTCAGCACTCCTCGATAAAGCACAGCTACCAGATCACCCACTGCCACACCCTCATTGAAATTATGAGTTGCCAGGATTACTGTCGAGCCTTGAGTTGACAAACCGCGAACCAGTTCCCAGAAATGTACTGCTGAGCCGGGATCCAGGCTGCGCGTAGGCTCATCGAGCAGGATGACGGAAGGCTTCTTGATCAGGGCGCGAGCCATGCCCAGCCTCTGATACATGCCGCTGGAAAACTTCATAACTAATGTGTCGGCAGATTCCGTAAGACCAGTTAGCGCCAACACTTCGTCAACTTTTTGCGCGCGATGACTGCGTGAGACGTCATCCAGAGTGGCGAAAAATTCGAGATTTTCCCTGGCCGAAAGTCGTGGGAAAAATGACCTCTCCGTCGAAACGGCGAACCCCACATGCCTGCGCACGCTGTCCGTTTCCTTTAGCGTATTCGCGCCTTCTACGAGAACTCGTCCGGCGTCGGGCAGCAACATTGTGGAAATAAGCTTAAGGGTTGTGGTTTTGCCGCTACCGTTAGGGCCGAGCAACACCAGCACTTTTCCGGCAGGTACGCTTAGGGAAAGATTTTCAAGAGCGCACGTCTCTCCGGTTCGCTCACGGCCCATCCAGTTGAACAGAGCGGGACGATGACGAAACCGTTTAGTGACGGACTCGAGTACGACACTGTGCATGAATCGAGTGGTGCGTGTACTGGGTCACAGCAGACGCACACCATTCAAAAATGCTAGATGAAAGTCTCTGTATTATAGTGGGCAGCATCAACATTCCGTTCGATATTTACTGGCACTTCAGAGAGCACGCGAGCAATTCGGGTTCTTATGCCACAAGTCACATCGGCACAGCCTGTGGGTGCAGTTGGGGGGACTTCTAAGCTTTTGGGCGTGGGCAACGAATTTAACCTGCTGCTGGCCTGCTGCACCGTTCAAGCCGGTCCTGGTCGCTCTGAGCGCATACGATCCCTGCTGCGAGGCCCAATCGACTGGGCCGAACTCTCGCGTCTGACGGAATACCATGCCGTTATGCCCCTCGTCTATCGAAGTCTTTGTGGTTTTGCTGAAGATGTCCCGAAACTGACGCTGGAGCGACTGCGGCAAGCCTATCAGCGCAATGCGCAAAAAAATCTCTGGCTCACGTGTGAGCTGATCAGAATTTTGGATTGCCTGAAATCCCATGGCATAGCTGCAATTCCCTACAAGGGCCCGGTGCTGGCTGAAACCGTGTATAAGGATGTGGTCTCACGACAATTCTCCGATCTGGACATCCTGATTCGTGCCGCGGATCTGGCCTGCGCCAGGTCGGCTTTGCGCGAGTTGGATTATGCGTCCGCCATCCACCTGAGTGAGGCGGAGGAGCGCGCTTACCTTGCCTCAGGATATGAGTGGACTCTTGACGGACCTGCTGGCAGGAACCTGCTCGAGATGCAATGGCGCATCCTGCCCCAGTTCTATTCTGTCGATTTCGACATGGACGGTTTTTTTCACCGAGCTTGCATCGCCGAATTAGGGGGAAGAAGGGTTCGCACGCTGTCACCAGAAGACCTGTTGCTGGTGCTT
>QIAR01000554.1 GCA_003225595.1 Acidobacteriota bacterium
AGCTTGTGCTGGTCGTGCATGAAGAATGATTGCTTCGCGCTCTGTGGCGAGATGGCGATTAGCGATGCTCGGGCTTGCTCGATCTGTGGAACGATGAGGTTCATTGCCTCCAGTTGACCAACGCAGAAAGGGCACCAGCGTCCGCGGAAGAAGCAGATGACGAGCCGGCCTTTGCTTAGTAGTTCGGCGGAAGAGACGGGCCTGTCGTTGTGATCTTTGAGCGTGAACGCGGGGAATTTGCCGCCAACAAGTAAAATACCGCCCGCGAGGCCTTTTTCCTTTAATTCGGCGATCACTTGTGCGTGGATGGCTTGCGTCTCGGGCGGAACGTATCTGGCAATGAGCGCCTTCCGTTCAGCGAACAGCTCGCGCAGCGGACGCGTGTCCTGCGAGGGACCGGACTCTTCGAGTGAGCGCCACTTCATAAATTAGGCCGTCAGCCAGCAGTGGTCAGCCTTCAGTTAGTGCAAGAGACCAGATCCAGCAAATTTTTCATGTAT
>QIAR01000553.1 GCA_003225595.1 Acidobacteriota bacterium
AGGTTGCTGATCACGGGCGAGCCGCCGAAGCGGGTCGGAAGACCCGCAAAAACCGAATCCGAATGCTGGCACGGGACTGGCTGAACACTTACTACCTCGAAGACACGGGCTTATTCAGAGTTTCCCTAGTGACCGGAGGGAGGGACTCGGCGCTGTTCGACCAGGAAGCCGACATTTTCCACTCCCGCAGAACGTACGCCGTCCAGAACTTGAAGAACGGTACCGTAACGGACGCGGGCCTCAGCCCGTATGTAGACCTTTCTTTCCGCACCACGGCTGACGGCTTCACGGATTTCAAAGGGCAACTGGTCGGGCATAATCAAGTCACGACCAAAGAAGACCTTCCCATCGCGGAAAATCGCGACGACGAGAACATCTTCTCTGTTTGCTCCCCGCATCGGCAAGGGATGCCCGACCTTCGGTAGGTCTACTGAGACACCGTCAGGATTTTACGATTGCGCTAACACGAGCGTGAAAACCAGTACCACCATGACACTGGCGAAAGCTGTCACGTCTATCCTGTAAATCAGCTTCGGCGAGTTTACGCGATTGCTAAGCATCCCTGCCTGGTTAGACACCATGGTGAGCCTATCCTTCCGGGTCCCCCTATTCGCTCGGAGGTCACCGTCGTGATCAGACGTTTACGCTCAGAACCCGGTTACTTGTGAGAAGGTGACACTACGACGGCTATCCTTACGGTGGCACTCGCGGAATGGTTTAAACCATTGATACGTCCTGAACCGTTAACATATAAATGCCAGCGGAGTTCCCACACCGTGAAAAAACTCAAGTCTGTTTTCATGAGGGCAATGTTGATCGCGGTCGGCTTGTGCACGAGTTTCGGGTGGGCGCAAACGGCGCGCTGGTCGGAGCAGAAGGCCAATGCCTGGTACGCGCAACAGCCATGGTTGGTTGGAAGTAATTACGTTCCCAAGTCGGCGATCAACCAGTTGGAAATGTGGCAGGAGGCGACCTTCGATCCGGTGCAGATCGATACCGAATTGGCCTGGGCCGAAGCGATGGGAATGAACACCATGCGAGTCTTTCTACATGACTTACTCTGGCAGCAGGACGCAGGTGGTTTTAAGAAGCGGATTGACCGATTCCTGACGATCGCGTCCCGGCATCACATCCGTCCGCTGTTTGTGCTCTTCGATTCATGCTGGGACCCGTTACCTCATCTGGGCCCGCAGCATCCACCCACTCCAGGGGTTCACAACTCAGGCTGGGTGCGGAGTCCCGGCGCGACGGCGCTGGCGGACGCGAATCAATATCCGCGGCTGAAGGCGTACGTACAAGGCGTGGTGGGAGCCTTCGCCAAGGACAACCGCATTCTTGCATGGGACGTGTGGAACGAGCCCGGCGGTGATAACGCCGGAAGCTATCCGAAAGAGGAACTGAAAGAGAAAGATAAGATCGCCCGGGTGACAGCGCTTTTGCCACAGGCGTTCGAGTGGGCGCGCGAGGCGAATCCCGCGCAACCTCTCACCAGCGGAGTGTGGGCCGTTGATACCTCGCCGGATGGAGCAAACCTTGGTGAACTGCAGCAGATTCAACTGCGCGAGTCCGACATCATCTCCTTTCATAATTACACCTGGCCGGAGTACTTCAAGCGTCAAGTGACGTGGCTCAAGAAGTACAACCGGCCGGTGATCTGCACCGAATACATGGCGCGCTCGGTGGGCAGCACGTTTGACACGGTGTTGCCGATTGCGAAGCAGGAGCGGGTCGGAGCGATTAATTGGGGATTTGTCGCCGGCAAGACGCAGACGTATTTGCCGTGGGACTCATGGGAGCATCCCTATGTTCGAGGCCAGCCGCCTGTGTGGTTTCACGAGGTGCTGCATCCCGACGGAACACCATATCGACAGGCGGAGGTGAATTTGATCCGGCAGCTCACGGGAAAGCAGTAGGAATTGAGAATTGCACGGAAGACCGAGTTATTACCCTGATTCGTCGCCTCGCTAGATAACAAGGAGCCGTGTATTTGATTCGCTTAGGCATTCTCCAGCGACTTGAGTATCTCCGCAGGCTCCGGTCGCTCTGTGTAATCCTCGTTGGCTGACACGTAGAGGACGGTCTCATCGCGATCGAGAATGTAAGTTGCAGGGGTGGGCAGTTCCCAACTGTCGTCGCCATTGACAAAGGGCAAGTTGACGAACGTGCGTTCGTACACC
>QIAR01000555.1:0-361 GCA_003225595.1 Acidobacteriota bacterium
TGCCTTTTCCGCTCTTTGCTGGGGATGTATTCGGCAGGCCTCTTCTGCCCAATCGCGGTGCCGGCCAGCATTACAACTGCGATCAGTATCGGGCACGCTCTTTGAGGATTCAACATCGTTGCCTCCTGTGAGCTCGCTCAAGACGACGAAGATCTCGGATCTCGCGCAGATTTTTTAGCCGTTCCTCTGCGCTCATACCAACTAACTGTGCCTATCCACGACTTGAAGTGGTGGGGATTAGTATCGGTTGCTACCCGTGCTGATGAGCAGACTGAAAACCGATAGTTGGTAGCTGATTCCCTACATTCCTGGCAGCTTCATCCCGGCCATTCTCCGCGCGAAACTGCCCTTGCCCATTTGT
>QIAR01000555.1:456-1249 GCA_003225595.1 Acidobacteriota bacterium
AGGCGCTCGTGTTGCGTCATCGAGTTGATGATGGCCTCGACCCGGTTGATTTGTTTCTCGTCCACTCTGTCGGCGGCCTTCTGCAGCCCGGAGAATGGGCCAATACTGGGCAGCATCCCCATTAGGCTTTGCAGCGATCCCATCTTCTTGACTTGACGCAACTGGTCGCGAAAATCCTCCAGCGAAAAGCCGTCGCCGGCGAGTGCTTTGGTCGCGATTTCCTGAGCTTTTTTCTTGTCGACATGCTGCTCGGCTTTTTCGATGAGCGAGAGGATGTCGCCCATACCCAGAATGCGGGAGACGATGCGATCGGGGTGAAAGGGCTCGAGGGCGTCGTATTTTTCACCAATGCCGAGGAACTTAATCGGCTGACCCGTGACGTGACGGATGGAGAGTGCGGCCCCTCCGCGAGCATCGCCATCCATCTTGGTGAGCACCACACCGGTGAGCGAAAGCTTCTTGTGGAATTCGTCGGCCGAGCGGACCGCATCCTGCCCAGTCATCGCGTCCGCCACGAACAAGATCTCCTGGGGGTTCATCAGCCGCTTGAGCGACTGCATCTCGTCCATAAGTTGCTCGTCAATGTGTAGGCGCCCAGCGGTGTCGACGATAAGCACGTCACACCCGCTATTAATCGCTTCGCGGCGAGCCTCTTTCGCTAGGCGCTCGACCGTCGCCGTGTTGGATTCCGTCACCTCCCCTTCGTAGATATTGGCTTTGATCGCCTGCGCCACAACTCTGAGCTGCTCGCGGGCAGCTGGACGGTAAACGTCCACCGAGACCAGCAGCGGAC
>QIAR01000556.1 GCA_003225595.1 Acidobacteriota bacterium
AGATGGAGCGCTATGTCCACCCAAAGCCGAAGGGAGTCTAGCGATGGCCCAACTGTCGAGTGACCTAAGGCCCAAAATCTCCCGGGGCGTCTGCTGCGTTGGTTTCGCTGTCCAGATTGCGGTGAGCGGTGCCCGGCGGGGCTTCTGGGGGCGGGCGGAACGCGGCACGAATTGCCCTACGCCGAACCGGTGAAGAGAGATCGGGACGGCGGCCTAGCTGGTCGTGGGAGGCGAAAAGGGCCTGACGATTCCGCGGGCGTGTTTCATGAGCCGAAATCCAAGGCCGTCACAGAATCTCTCTGCGCACCATGCGCCCCCGGAAGCTTAACCCCCCATTTCGCTTATGCAGCGTCCTTGATCGGTTGCTTTCTACCCGGCGCGGCGTCTGCCTTCTTCCCGTTCAACCTCGAACAATTCACCGGCTATTTTGACCCACTCGGCTAGAGCCTCCCTGCATACCCCCTCACCCGGTTCTTTGTCATAGATGATGCCCTCGCCCGTCACTTTCCCTTCGTCAACGTAATAGACTGCCGCGAGGACTGCGGAAAATTGCCGCCCGCAGGCCGCTAGCATTGCCTCAACGTGTTCCGGGTTGTCCTGCAAGTATCCCGCGTCTACAACTCTACCGTCGCGCAGCAAGACCGCTGTGCGCGCTAGGACGATTTCGGTTGCTGATTTTTTTTCGTGGTACTCGCGCTCCACTTTCATAATCTCTGCCAAGTCATCAATATTCAGACTTGGCATGACCGCGAGCGCAGTTATCCGGGCAACCGTCAATCGCCTCTCCTTGATCACATCCTCGACTCGCGTTAGCATCTGTGCTCCTTTCGGGCAGCATTCCGGTCTCTTGTACGCCGCAGCACACGCTCGCGCAACGCCCCTTTTTAGTGCAAGCTCTGCGAGTGCCGATGAAGGTGCCGTACGCCTGGTACGGCTCGGTGATAGGCTACAGGATTTGCTGTAGCGCGGATTTGCACGCCCACCTCCAGAAAGTTCCCCTCTCCTGACGTCCCCGTCCCCTATCCAGCAGAAAGGACAACGCTATTCGCTGGCACGGCTCGTGCTGTTTATGCCTGGGAGGAAAGATAAAGGCAAACGAGGTACTGCTTGAGAGGGGAGGGAGTCATGCTCAGCGTACATGTCGATAACGTACAGGATGTGGCCGTCGTTCAGGTTGAAGGTCGAATTGTACACAGCGATGCCGCTTACACGCTGCGCAATGCCGTTACATTGCAAACAGACTCACGCGCCGTTGTACTCGATCTCTCCGGGGTTGAAGCGTTAGAGGGCGGCGGACTGGGTATGCTGGTATTTCTGCGGCAATGGGCTCGGGAGCGCGGCATTCAACTCAAGTTGTTCAATCCGTCTAGATTCGTGCGGCAAAGGCTGGAGCGCTCTGGCTTGAGTCGTATTTTTGAGGTCGCCTCAATCGCTGACGTGTTGGCCCTCTTTGGCTCTGACCAAGGCCGGTACGCGATGGCTTCCTAGCCTTCGCCCGCCCTTCACCCCATGCCTGTCACTTTTCGTGCGTTGCCGCAACGGCAGAAAGTGGTAGACCTTGCTAGTCGGTAAACGAACCAAAAGCAAATCTATCATTTTCTATATAGTGCTCGGCATTTTCTTG
>QIAR01000557.1 GCA_003225595.1 Acidobacteriota bacterium
CGCTTGCGCGCAATGGTATGTACGACCTCCATCGGGCCTGGTGCTACGAACATGCTGACCGGAGCGGCTGGCGCTACCATCAACCGACTGCCGGTCTTGCTGCTGCCGGGCGACATTTTTGCACGGCGGAACGTGGCCCCGGTACTGCAGCAATTGGAATCGCCCGGTACCCAGGATGTATCGGTGAACGATTGCTTCCGCCCCGTATCTCGCTACTGGGACCGCATTCAGCGACCCGAGCAGATCCTGACGGCCTTGCCCGAGGCCATGCGGGTGCTTAGTTCGCCCGCGGAAACCGGAGCGGTTACTCTCGCCCTACCGCAAGATGTGCAGGCGCAAGCCTTCGATTGTCCCGATGAATTCCTTGAACAGCGGACGTGGACCGTGCCACGCAATCGTCCCGATGCCATGCTGCTCGCACGTGCCGCCGAGTGGATCCGCTCTGCCGAACGTCCGCTGATTATTGCGGGCGGCGGCGTGATTTACTCCGGCGCCACTGAGATTCTTTCGCAATTCGGTGCGCAAACCGGAATTCCCACGGGCGAGACCCAGGCGGGCAAGGGTTCCCTGTGTTTCGATCATCCCCAGTGTGTTGGCGCCATAGGTGTAACCGGAACCTCTGCCGCCAATCGGTTAGCGCGTGAAGCCGACCTGATCATCGGAATCGGAACTCGCTACAGCGATTTCACCACCGCGTCGCTCACCGCGTTTCAGGATGCCAAAGTCCAGTTCATCAACATCAACACTGCTGAGTTTGACGCCTATAAACATGCGGCAGTGCCGCTGGTCGGCGATGCGGCTGCAACCATGAAAGAACTCGCCAAGACATTGGGCTCACATCGTGTCAGCACTCCCTACGCCCAGGAGATCTCCCGCCTTCGTACCAAGTGGAATGCGGAAGTCGACAGAATCTACGCCCGCCGCGTCGGTCCGCCCCTCAGCCAGGGCGAAGTGATTGGACTGCTCAACTCCACCCTGGGACCGAAGGATGTGATCGTCTGTGCAGCTGGCAGCCTCCCTGGAGATCTTCACAAGCTGTGGCGCACGCGCGATCCCAAGGGCTACCACCTTGAGTACGGATATTCCTGCATGGGCTACGAGATCGCCGGTGGACTAGGCGTGAAAATGGCAGACCCGAGCCGTGAAGTTTATGTCCTGGTCGGAGATGGCTCTTATCTCATGATGGCGCAGGAGATCGTCACGTCGCTCCAGGAAAATGTGAAGCTCAACATTGTGCTGCTCGACAATCACGGCTTCTCCAGCATCGGCGGCCTAAGTCTGGCTTGTGGCAGCGGTGGGTTTGGTACCGAGTATCGACGCCGGGACGGGGGACAACCCGGTGAAATTATCAAGGTAGATTTTGCGGCGAATGCCGCCAGCCTTGGCGCTTATGCGGTGAAAGCTCAAACCTACGACCAACTGGCAGAGGCCCTCATAACCGCGAAGCGGCAGCCGCAAACTTCGGTTGTCGTGGTTGAGACTGACTACCACGATCGTGTTCCCGGATATGATTCCTGGTGGGACGTGCCCATCGGGGAGGTTTCCGAAATGCAGTCGGTGCAGCAGGCGCGCCGCAGTTATACCGAGGCCAGCAAGCGAGAGAGATATTTTTGGCCGATGGGCCAGCCGAAGTGATCAACTTTCTCTTTTATGGAAACTCGCGACACTGAGTTCCCCAGCTTTGAACTTAACGACCAAGTAGCTCTGGTAACCGGAGCAGCTCGCGGTTTGGGCCGTGCCATTTCATTGGCCCTTGCTCATGCCGGCGCACACGTGGCGCTGGGACTACGCGACGTGAGCACCGCCGATAGTCTGGAGCGCGACATCGAAGCGATGGGCCGCCGAGCCTTGCGGCTGCAGATGGACATGAGCCGCCCCGAGCAGATTGCTGCGGCCATCGACAAAGCTGTCGATCACTTCGGCCGCCTCGACATCCTTGTCAACAATGCGGGCGTGGGTCCCGAGAACCCCGCCGAAAATGTCCGTGAGGAAGACTTCGATTTGACCGTGTCCGTAAATCTGAAGGGCACATTCTTCGCCAGCCAAGCCGCGGGAAAAGTGATGATCCGTCAAAAACATGGCTGCATCATCAACCTGGGTTCACAAGCCGGGTTTGTCGCGCTGCCCACCGAGTCGGTGTACTGCATGACCAAAGCAGCCATCTCGCACCTCACTAAATGTCTCGCCATCGAGTGGGGCAAATACAACATAACGGTGAATGCCGTCGCCCCAACGTTCATTCGAACCCCCGGAACCGAACCAGCCCTCGCTGACCCGGAATTCCGCGCCGATGTGATTGAGCGCATCGCGGGCTTACACCGTATCGGCGAACCGATGGACGTAGCCGGTGCCATCGTGTTCCTCGCTTCGCCAGCGGCCTCTCTGATCACCGGGCATACAATCCTTATTGATGGCGGGTGGACCGCCGAGTAACTTTGATTGCGGGAGAACGACGAATACCGCAGGCTCGTCGGTGCCGATTCCCGCATTGAGGCGAGTGTTCAGAGTGAGAAGGCGTCGGAAGGAAAATCCCGATGGCGGAATCAAATAAGTGGGAAATTTGCAGGCTCGACGCCGTTCTCGCACGGCTCGACAGCGCAGACATGATCGTTCTTACTGCGGCAGACCCATGCGCTTCAGCAGGTCGGCGTAGCGCGGGTCGGAACGCAAAACTTCCATGACGCGGCTTTCAGTTTTGATATATAGCAGACCCCCAGCCTTCTCCGCATAAGCCTTCTCCAGCCAGTAAAAAGCCTGGTCTTTGTTGCCAAGCGCAGCATAATCATATGCGATGAAGTCTGGATCTACATAGCGTCGCGCAGCCAACTGCTTTCGCAGAACTACATCCTTGCTGATCGCAGCTTGCAACCCCGATTTCGCATAAACGCTGGCGACGTCATCTGCGATAGCCATCTCCTCCTGGTCATTGAAGAGGACTGCAGCTTTCTTCCACTCGTGCAGCCACAAGTCGTACTTACCCATCTCGAAGTATGTGTAAGCAAGGTCGCCGTGCGCAGATGCGAAGTTGGGATCCATGTCGAAAGTCTTCTTGAATTGTTCAATGGCCAGATCGTATCGCCGCCCACCTTGGTACGTCTGCCCCAGGTTGTCACTGTATTTTAAGTTCAGGGGATCCAATTCCACTGCGCGCTTGATCTCGGCAAGTGCTTCCTCATAGTGCCCCAAAGACAACAGATAAAGGGAGTACAACTTATGTGCATTGGCATAGTTCGGATTTAATTCCAGCGCACGCCTGAAT
>QIAR01000558.1 GCA_003225595.1 Acidobacteriota bacterium
CCTGTTCCCACGCGGGTGGCGCCCCGTCGTGCGGGAGACCCTCCGGCCTTGGTGGCGGATCCAACACATGCACAGACGCTTCTGCAATGGAAAGCCACACGCTCTCTCGAGGAGATCGTGACTACGGCCTGGAGGTGGATGCAGTCCGGCAGGCAAAAAAACGCTTTGCAAGTAGCACACCTGGTGGAATGAGGGAGGCTAGAAGCATGGGTCTTGATCTGTCCGGTAAACAAGTGGCGGTGCTGGGTGCGGGGAAAATAGGTGGAATCCTGCTCAAGGCACTTCTGGAAAAAGGTCTGCTTTCCTCCAGTTCGACCTGTGCCACAGTGCAGCATGAGGAAAGAGCGCGCTGCCTCACTCAGAAGTTAAAGATTCCCGTAGGTACCGACAACGTGGCAGCTGCACGCAATGCGGAGATAGTATTCGTATGTGTAAAACCACAAGTTGTCCGGGAAGTTATGGAAGAGATTCGAGGAGTTGCCACTCCGAACCAGTTGATCATTTCAGTGGCGGCATCGGTGCCCACCAGTCAAATCGAGGAGGCGCTCGCATCGAAAATACCCGTGGTGCGTGCCATGCCCAACACACCGTGCGCGCTGGGCGTAGGAATGACTGCTCTGTGCAAAGGAAAATTCGCTGACGCTGGACACATCGAGACGGCTAGCGCGCTCTTCAACGTCGTGGGCAGGACGGTTGTGGTGGACGAGAAGCACATGGACGCGGTAACCGGCCTCTCCGCGAGCGGTCCCGCCTACATCTACATCATCCTGGAGTCGCTGGCGGAAGCGGGCGTCAAGGTAGGATTGCCACGCGACGTGGCCACGCTCCTGGCAGCACAGACAACTTTGGGAGCAGCAACCGTTGTCCTCGAAACCGGAGACCACCCCGCGCTCCTCAAAGACGCCGTCACCACTCCGGCAGGATGCACGATTGACGGCATCATGGAGTTGGAAGAAGGCAAGCTGAGGGTGACGCTGATCAAGGCCGTAGTGAAAGCAGCGCAACGCGCAAAAGAGCTGGCATATTCGGGTTGAACGTGACAGGGGCTGAACAAGGATTCGTCGGGATGGTTCCGCCGTGAGGGGCGTGGCTTTGTCGGGCGTAAGCCACCGCATCACGATCCTCTATCGATGTGATCTCAGGGAATCGTGAAATTGATCGTGATTTGGGTTTGCACCTCGACCGGTTGGCCGTTTACGAGATAGGGTTGATAGTGCCATTGCTTCACGGCTTCCATGGCGGTGTCTGCCAACCGCGAATCGCCGCTGATCAGCTTGAGTTCGCGGATGTCTCCTTCCTTGCTGATCAATGCCTGCAGGACTACCGGGCCCTGGACTTGCGGCTCCTGTGCCTGCGACGGATACTGAGGTTCTATCCGGCGCGTCAATCGGCTCGCAGCAACGTCAGCTTCCACTCGCAAAAATTTTGGCTCCGCTGTTGATGCTGTATCCCGGGCGGGGCTTGTGACCTGGCCAAGGGTTAGCGCCTGCTGGCGACTTGCCGCTCCCTGCAACCCGCCCTGATCTGGTTCTGCTGCCACGGGTTGCATGCGAAAAATCTCCTTGCCATTTTGATAAATGACTAGTGCACCGGGAGCAGGGTCGCCACCCGCAGTACTCTTGGCTGGCACGCTTCGCTTCGCAATCGAACCATTTGCCGTCTGTTCAGTGGATTTCTCAACATATTCTTCGACCGGTTTCTGGGTTTGGGTAGCAGCTCGTCGCCGCTGGACCGCTGGGCTTGCTTTCTCCCGGCCCCTGACCCGCAGCTCCCGCAGGGGTACATTCTCCCAGCTCGGTCTTCCGAGCATCCAGCCTAATAGAAGCGCAAGTCCAACCACGAGCGTGCCCAGAACTTCCGTCCAGTAATCGCCATATCGGTGGGGCACATTTCTGACCGGCCGCATTTTCAACTCTTGAAGAACTGGTTCAATGTCTGGTTTCTTAGTGTCTGTAAATTCATGTCTTACCGATATTGGGCCCGGGGTATCCGGTAAGGAAATCAGGATTATCTCTTCCGCTGCCTGCTTGGTGTTTTGGATGATCCTCCTCGCCAGAGCCCGCAAGGTCTGAACGTCGCGTTCCCCAAAGGCATCGGGTCGCGGCGACAGAATCTCAAAGATCCCTATCAATATTCCCTTGTCCAACAAGGGCAGAACCAAAATCGATCTGACTCCCAGATGCCGACAGGCTTGGGCATCTACCCGATCATCCATTTCCGTATCTCTGCAGATCTGTACGTCCGCCGTTTGAATACAGGCGCCCGAGAGGCTTGAGTTGGTGTCGAGGTGTACCCCGAGATCGGGAGCATTCGTGCCGGCGGTCGCACGGCAGACCATCTCATCTCCGCGGAACAACGCAATAGCTGCTCCGGTCGCAGCGCTGGCAACCAGGGCCTGCTCTACGATTTCATTGAGAATGAGATCGAGAGCCAGCTCCGCTGAAACTGATCCTCCGCCGTGTTCCGCAAGAATCGTCGCCAAGTACGGCAGATCGTATCTTATTGGAGGTTTCGAACACGGGCCGTTCACTTCTGCGGAAGGTTTCTCGTCGACGCTAAAACTGTTCAGCGGATCGGACCGCAACATGGGTTGTTGAGCCATGCGAGTACCGCGGGCACTCACAAATGCACATCCTCGTGCTTACGCACGGCCGTTCTCGCGGCCACTTTAGCTTTTGAAATAATGAGCAGCAGCTACCCTGACTGAGCGGAGTTTTACCCGAATCGGGCAAGATGTCAACATGATTCACGAATTTTGCATCAGTGAAGTATCATTTTTGAATGTCGCTCCGGTGCAAGGTGCGGTGGTTTTGGTGCTTTGCCCGAACTGCACCGGTCTTTCTGATTTTGCATTGCCAATGGTGCCCTTAATAGATCTTAGGGAAACGAGTGAACGCGTCTCGGGGGGATGCAGGATGAAGAAGAAGTCGCTTCTAGTGCTCACGATTCTTCTCGCGGCCAGAAATTACACCGGTGCCGCTGAGCCGAGCAGGCCTGGGGCTGACCCATCTTTGTGATCCCGACCTTGACGGAGTCCCGCCCACCCTATGTGGTTCTCGAAGAGTGGGAAGGGTCCCGGAGGGCCTAACTCTCTGCGCTGACGGCCCGCTCAACCTGCTTATTCTCTTAGGATTACGCCCTTGTACATACATAATAGGACACACAAGTTAGCCAGTACAAAATGTTCCACGTGGAACACTTTGCACTTC
>QIAR01000047.1 GCA_003225595.1 Acidobacteriota bacterium
TGACGCAGCAGATGGTCGAGGGTGAACTGCTGCAAATGGAAAAGCTCGGAAAGCTGATTACGCTGGACGAGCATTTCGATCTCATCTATCGCAAAACGGCCTGCCTATTTTCAGTTTGCATGCGAATGGGCGGCATTCTTGGTGGTTCGAGTACCGAGCAGGAGGACAGCCTGGCTCAGTACGGCCGCGATTTGGGGATGGCATTCCAGATCGTGGATGACGCGCTCGACCTCACTGCTTCCGAAAGCGTGCTGGGCAAGCCGGTGGCTAGCGACCTGCGCGAAGGCAAAGTCACCATGGCGGTGATCCACGCGCTCGAGCACTGTACGCCAGAAGAGAAGCGCGCGATCGAGACAGTGCTCCGAGACCGCGCCTTTAATGGCGTAAGCCATGCGGAAATTCTGGAGATCTTGACTCGCTACGGCTCATTGGAATTTGCTTCGGAGCATGCGGCCAGGTACGCCGACTCCGCCCGGAAAGCAATCTGTACTTTTCCCGACTCCGAATTCAAGAGGGCCCTGCTGTGGGCTCCGGAGTTCGTAGTTGCACGTGAGAAATAATTCAAAGCTTAACCGCAGGGCGCGCAGAGAACTACCGCAGAGCACACGGAGGAGATTCTCTTCTTTCTTTCTTCGACCGATTTGGTTTAGGAACGATTACCGAGAAGATTATGAACCAGACCCTAAATCAGCGCGAGATTCCAGAGCCCGAGGGCGTCGGTTGATCCGAAAGTTTTCTCGGCGCTGCGAAAAGCTCAGCGAACGCTGCGGTATTAGATTTTTCCGAATTGGAGTTTAAATGGATAATCTGCTCGCATCGATTGGGCGTCACGGATACAGCCTGCTCGCGCTCGTTGTGTTCCTAGAGGCCATCGGCCTGCCCATGCCGGCAGCCCTAGCGCTGCTGACCGCAGGAGCAGCCAGCGCATATGGCAAGCTGAATCCGCTGATCGTGCTGGGAATTTCGGTACTCTCCATCGTGTTGGGGGATTCTGTTCTGTTTGTTGTCGGTCGATACACCGGGTGGAGCCTGCTCGGGCTTCTCTGCCGGCTATCGGCCAATCCGGAGAGTTGCATTCAGCGTTCAGCCGAATCGTTTTACCGCCGCGGCAGAGTCACTCTGGTTATCGCCAAATTTATCCCTGGCATTAACACCATGGCTCCGCCACTGGCCGGTAGCATGAAAATGCGACCGCAACAGTTCCTGCAGCTGGATCTCGCAGGAGCCTGCCTTTACGTACTGGCGTACGGCGGGTTGGGATTTGTGTTCAGCGATTTGATGCGTAGCATCACACATAGCTTGCAGTCTGCCGGACATGCGATGGAAATCGTAGTGGCACTCGGTATAGCGGGCTATGTGTTGTACCGCATATGGCTCTACCAGAAATACCGCCCCTACAAGGTCGTCCCCCGAATACCGGTCGAGGAGGCGGCACGCCGGCTCACATCGAATAATGGCATCTTGCTGGTTGACGTGCGTAGTCATGGCTACTATGACGAGGCCGCATCGCGCATCAAAGGCTCCATTCGAATTGAACCTAACAATCTGGCAGAAGAAATCAAGAATCTCCCAAAAGACAAGGAGATCTATCTGTACTGTACTTGAGTACGCGAAGCCACGAGCGCCCGGGTGGCGCACCTGCTCCGAGAACAAGGATTCAATGCATTTGTGATCACCGGCGGACTGCGGGCCTGGCGCGATGCCGGCCACCCACTCGAGTTGGTGCCGCGCGAGGATTTGGTGAAGCTGCCAACGTTTAGCTAAGCGGGGAGGTTAGTCAGTCATCGGTCGCTGGTCAATCGCCGGATCTTTGGATTCTGCGAGTACTCCGACTAAGAACCAACGACTACCGACGGGCGATCTTTAGAAGTCTCATAGCGCTTTCCTGATGGCTTCCAACAAAGAAGTCGAGATCAAGTTCCGCATAGACGATATGCGGGGGCTCACGCGCAAGTTGCGCGAATCAAAATTCCGGCTGGTTACGCGGCGCACACACGAGATGAACACGATCTACGATCTTCCAGGTGAACCGCTGCGAGAACGTGGCGAACTCCTGCGGCTGCGCAAATACGGGGTTGAATGGGTCCTGACGCACAAAGCCAAGGGCTCAGCCGGTCACCATAAAACGCGTGTTGAAACGGAAACTAAAGTTGCTGATGGCCGAAAGATGGAAGCCATACTCGGGGCTCTGGGATTCACACCCAAATTCCGCTACGAGAAGTTTCGGGCGGAATGGAGCGATGGAAAGGGACACGTAGTTGTGGATGAAACGCCCATCGGAAATTTTGGTGAGATCGAAGGTTCGCCGCAGTGGATCGACCGCACAGCCAAACAACTCGGTATCGAACGGCAGCTTTACATCACCCAAACCTATGCCGAATTATTTTTCGAATGGCAACAGAGCACCCACAGTAATGCGAAAGAGATGACGTTCAAGGCCGTTGGAGGATCAATCCGCAAAGGTTAGAAGTAAAGCTGATGACGACGGTTCTGTAGCAGAAGCTCTGTTCGATCCTAAGAAACCCTGTCTGCAAGCAAGATGTAGAGGTGAAAGCGGGAGTAACGGTCGAGGACGCCCATTTCTTACTTCTAGTACTAGGCGTTCGCGCCGCAGCACTTCTTGTACTTTTTTCCGGAGCCGCACGGGCAAGGATCGTTACGCCCGATCTTGGCGGATCCGCGCACAACCTGCTGGACGGGCTGTCGGTCGCCAGCGCCTGCCATGCGCGCCTCTTCCAGCTCACGGCGCTTCCTGCGTTGGAACGCCTCTTCGAGTTCGTCAACCGAGGTGGCAACCGGACGTGGACGCCGCCCGTCGCCACCACCTGAGCCTGAACGCGGAACGGGAACCCCGGCTTCCGGACCTCCTCCGCCTGGGCCAGCGCCTTCGGGTCCGGCCGTTGCGAAAGCCCCACTCGGCCGCTCCAGAACCTGCATCAGGTAGAGGTAGCGGACCGTTTCCTCCTGGAAGCGGCGCATCATGTCCTCGAACATCTCGAAAGACTCACGCTTGTACTCGACCAGCGGATCGTGCTGCCCGTAGCCGCGCAGCCCGATGCCTTCCTTCAAATGATCCATGCTTAGCAGGTGGTCTTTCCACTGCGAATCGAGCACGCTCAGCATGATCATGCGCTCGTGGTAGCGCATGGCATCGGGGCCAATCAGCTTCTCTTTCGCGTCGTAGCGTTCTTTCAGCTTGTCAAAAATCGCGTCGCCGAGTTCCTGGCGATTGAGTGTCTCAGGCTTGACGCCCTCTGCCAGAATGTCCACCCCGAAGCGCGTGAAAATGGCGTCCTTCAGGCCCTTGATGTCCCAATCGTCGATGTGAGCTTTAGGCGGGCAATACTGCTCCATCAAATCGCTGAGGATTCCGGAAACATAGTCTTCAAGGATCAGTTCTTTCTGGTCCACTCCTTCGAGCAACTGATGACGCAACCCGTAAACGGCCTCGCGCTGCTTGTTCATTACGTCGTCGTATTCGAGAAGGTGTTTGCGGGCTTCGAAGTTCTGCGCTTCCACTGCTTTCTGGGCAGCTTCAATGCGCTTGGTAATGAGTCGCGACTCGATGGGAATGCCTTCTTCCATGCCCAGCCGCTGAAGCAGGTTCGAAACCCACTCCTTGGCGAAGATGCGCATCAGGTCGTCTTCGAGCGAAAGATGGAAACGCGATGATCCCGGATCACCCTGGCGACCGGCGCGTCCTCGGAGCTGGTTATCGATGCGCCGAGCCTCGTGGCGCTCGGTTCCTAGAATGTGCAGGCCGCCAACCGAAACTACGTCGTCGTGTTCAGCATCGATCTCTTTTTTGTAGCGCTCGAAAACCTCGTTCCACTGATCCGTCGGCACGACGTATTCGTTTCCGGAGTAGTAAAAGACTGTGCTCTTACCGTCTTCAACATTGCCTTCAATCTTGCCTTGCGCAACACGAAGCGGATGTGCGATTCCCTTCTTCACACATTCCTGCTTTGCCATGAATTCAGCATTGCCGCCGAGCAGAATGTCGGTGCCCCGGCCGGCCATGTTGGTGGCAATCGTCACCGCCTTCTTGCGGCCCGCTTGAGCCACGATTTCGGCTTCGCGCTCATGGTACTTGGCATTCAGCACGACGTGCTTGACACCCTTCTTCTTCAGCAACTCGGAGAGGCGTTCCGACTTCTCGATCGACGTGGTGCCCACGAGAACAGGTTGGCCGGTTTGGTTCAGCCGCTGAATTTCATCGGCGACCGCAAAGTATTTTTCTTTCTCAGTACGGAAGACGATATCTGGGTTCTCGAGCCGGCGCAGTGGCTGATTTGTAGGGATGACCACCACTTCCAATCTGTAGATCTTCTCGAACTCGGGCGCTTCCGTTTCGGCGGTGCCAGTCATGCCGGCCAGCTTCTTGTACATGCGAAAGTAGTTCTGGAAAGTAATGGTGGCTAGCGTCTGGTTCTCGCGCTCGATCTTGACGTTTTCCTTGGCCTCGATCGCCTGGTGCAGTCCATCGGACCAGCGGCGGCCCGGCATCAATCGCCCGGTGAACTCGTCGACGATGATCACTTCACCATCTTTCACGACGTACTCGACATCGCGCCGGTAAAGGGCGTGCGCCTTGATCGCGGTCTCCACGTGGTGCTTGAGATCCCAGTTCTCGGGATCCGCAATATTGCCAATGCCGAGCAGCTGCTCAACTTTTTCCCAGCCTTCATCGCTAACGGTGATCGTCTTATGTTTTTCGTCCAACACGTAGTCGCCGGTAAGCTTCTTGGGCTCGCCAGGCGCCACATCAATTTCCTCACCCTTCTCCAGCTTGGGGATGATGCGATTCACGCGATAATACTTGTCGGTGGATTCCTCGCTCGCGCCTGAGATGATCAGCGGGGTGCGGGCCTCATCGATCAGGATGGAGTCGACCTCGTCAACGATGGCATAGTTGTGACCATGCTGGACGCAGTCCTTGAGGTCGAATTTCATGTTGTCGCGCAGGTAATCGAAACCGAATTCGTTATTCGTGCCATAGGTCACATCTGCAGCGTAAGCTTCTTTGCGCTCTTCATCGTCGAGTTCGTGCACGATGACACCTACACTGAGGCCAAGGAAGCGGTACAGCTTGCCCATCCATTCCGAGTCGCGCTTGGCCAAGTAGTCATTGACGGTGACAACGTGTACGCCGCGTCCACTGAGGGCGTTAAGGTAGACGGGGAGGGTGGCGACCAGCGTCTTTCCTTCACCAGTCTTCATTTCGGAAATCTTGCCCTGGTGGAGGACCATGCCGCCGATAAGCTGCACATCGAAGTGCCGCATATTGAGCACGCGACGGCCAGCTTCGCGAACGACGGCGAAAGCCTCGACCAGCAACTCATCAAGAGCTTCTTTCAGTACCTGGTCACGCTCGGTTTCGATCTGTTTGGCTCGGTCGGGATCGGCCTCGGGCTCATCCTGGACGCGGCTCAGCCGGTCCTGAATGCGGCTGCGAAACTCGTCAGTTTTGGCGCGCAGCTCGGCATCAGTGAGCGTTTGTGTCTGCGGCTCAAGCGCATTGATGGCTTCTACTTGCGGCATCAAGTGCTTGATTTCGCGCTCGTTCTTGGTCCCGAAGACCTTGGCTATTACAGTGTTAATCAATTAACGTTCCTTCAAGGATACTTACCCACGGTATGAGAACTGTCCCTAGAAGCCTAGCATATTAGATGCGGCCGGAGGTGGTAAGTAACGGTTGGGGCATGCGCAAGAGTTCTTAACCGCAGAGGACGCAAAATTTCGCGGAGCACACAGAGAAAATCGCAAATGCTTCCCGGGAAAGAAATCTGGACTGTAAGCAAGGCCCTGCCGCTCTTTCTCCGCGATCTTCGCGAGTCCTCTGCGATTTTTGCGGTTCAATGTCTTGTTTTGCCCTGCCAATATCGAGGTTGAGCAGGTACATTTCAGGTATATTTCCGCCGACCGATATGCCGACTTTCTACGATAGTTTTCTGGAGTGCGTTGAGCGTTGGCCGCAGAATGTCGCACTTGAGATCCAGCGAGGCGACGCGGTCGAGAGCTATACGTATGCCGAACTGCGGCAGATGTCGGAGTCCATTGCGCGATGGGTTACAGAAATCGGACTTGGCCCGGGGTCGCGACTAGCAATTCTGGCAGATAACCACCCGCGCTGGGTCGCGGCGTACCTCGGAGTCATTGCCGCCGGATGCACCGCAGTTCCTCTCGATACGGCGTTCCATGCCGACCAGGTCACCAAGCTGCTCAAAGACAGTGGAACTTCCGTGCTCTTCGCGGACGCGAAACATCTCCCGCTTGCGCAACGGGCAGTCGCCGGTTTGCGCGTGGGATTAGTCCTGACGAACTCTCCGAGTCGCGACGGAGGTGCAACCGAGCTGCGCTCGTCACTGGCGGGCGCGGCTTCCGTTTCCACAGGGCCGTCCGCCGACCTGGACGGTATTTTCGCTGCAGGGGCCGGCAACTTTAGACCGAGAGCTTCTTCCGACAGCATCGCAGCACTGCTCTACACCTCCGGCACGACCGCTGATCCGAAGGGCGTGATGCTTAGCCACGCTAATCTGCTGGGCGAGGTTGAGGCCGTATTTGGCTGCGTACACCTCGGTCCCGACGACGCTGTTCTCGGCGTACTGCCACTCTTCCACGTGCTGTCGCAGATGGCCAACGTCCTGCTGCCATTGGTAAAGGGATCGCGCGTAGTGTATCTCGAAACCCTAAACACCACCGAACTGCTTCGGGCGCTGCGCGAACGCCAGATCACTGCATTTGCCGTAGTACCGCAGTTCTTTTATCTGATTCACGAACGCATCTTCAAAGAAGTGTCGCAGCGTGGGAAACTGGCGCAGGTAGCAATCCGCGCGCTGATGGCGGTTACGCGCTTCTTCCGAAAGTTCGGCTGGAACATAGGGAAGATTTTCTTTCGCCCGATCCACAAGACTTTCGGCGACAAGATGCGTTACCTGGTGACGGGCGGCTCGCGCTTTGATCCGCGGATCGCACGCGATTTTTATGCGCTCGGGATCGATATCCTGCAAGCTTACGGCCTGACGGAAACCACGGGCGGCGCATTCGTCACGCCGCCCAACGACAACGTGATCGGATCTGTGGGCAAGCCGCTGCCCGGCATGGAAGCGAAGATCGCGGACCCGCAACCACAAGAAGATGGCGCCTCAGTCGTCGGCGAGATCGCCATTCGGGGGCCCATTGTGATGAAAGGCTACTGGAACCGGCCGGATGCCACCGCGGCAGTGCTAAACGACGGATGGCTCTTGACTGGAGATCTCGGTTATTTCGATTTGCACGGCAACCTGTTTATCACTGGGCGCAAGAAAGAAGTTATTGTCCTCAGCAACGGGAAGAATATTTATCCCGAGGAGATTGAGGCACACTACTTGAAGTCATCCTACATCAAAGAACTCTGCGTAATGGGTCTGGAGGGCAGGCCAAGCAACCCTACTTCGGAGCGGCTTCATGCCGTGATCGTGCCGAGCTTCGACACGCTGAAGCAGCGGAAGATCGCGAACGCTAAAGAGGTCATCCGCTTTGATATCGAAGGACTGTCACAGCAGCTGCCTTCGACCAAACGCATCGGCAGTTATGAAATTTGGCCGGAAAATCTGCCGCGCACCACCACGCGCAAGCTGAAACGATTCGAGATTGAAAAGCGTGTGCATGCCAAGCAGGGCGAAAAACCAGAAGATGGTTCGGAACTGGCTGCGGAAAAACCGCTGAATGCTGAAGACCAGGCTTGGCTGGAGCAATCAGCTGTGCAGAGCGCTTTGAAGATCATTCGTGAACGGGCAAGGAACTCCCTAGAGAGGATTCGCCCCACAGACAATCTGGAACTCGATTTGGGTTTGGATTCGATGCAGCGTGTCGAGTTGCTCGCTGCCCTCGAAGAACAGCTCGGCGGTGACGTGGAGGAATCACGCCTAGCGCAAATGTATACGGTCCGCGAACTGATAGATGCCGTGCGGGAAAGCGTCGGCAGCGGAAAAGCCGTCGCTGGTCCACGTCTCCAGTCTGCAGGCTGGAAAGCGATTTTGGCCGAGCAATCACACGATCCGGAAGTGCTGGCATTGAGCAAGTCGCGTCCAATAAGTGAATCAACTTTGTACCTCTTATCACGGCTCTTGCAGGTGTTTGCCCTGGATCGTTTTGATCTGCAAGTTAGCGGACTGGAGAAGCTGCCGAAGACTGGGTCATACATCATCTCGTCTAATCACCAGAGTTTCATTGATCCGCTCATTCTTGCCAGCTTGCTGCCGTGGCCAGTCTTCCGCAACCTGTTCGCGGTGGGAACTAGCGATATTTTCGGCTTAGGCCTCATGCGACGATTGGCGCGGTGGATTCGCGTCGTAGTGGTCGACCCCGATGCCAACCTAATTCCCGCAATGCGTGCCGGAGCATTCGGGCTGCGGAATGGACGTATTCTCATTCTTTATCCTGAGGGCGAGCGCAGCATTGATGGCAAGCCCAGGGTCTTCAAGAAAGGCGCGGCGATTCTTTCCGTGCATTTGCAAGTGCCGATAGTGCCGGTTGGAATTGAGGGTTTCCAGGAAGCATGGCCACGCGGAAAGAAGTTTCAAAAGTTTGCACCGTTAAAAATTAGGGTTGGAGACCCCATTTATCCGCCGCCGGAAGCGCAGGCGTCTGAAGCCACTTACGAAGGAATCACAGCGGAGCTGAAGCAGCGTGTGGTCGGAATGTGGAAGGAGTTGCACGGAGGTAAGCCAGGAAAAGTTCGGGCAGCCAAGGCAGCGGATTGAGGTTTACCTGACGGGACCTAGACACCCACTCCACGAGCGTGCTGCCCGAAGGCCTTGATAAATGCATCCACCACCATTGAGTCGTACTTCGTTTCCGAGGCTTCGATGATAGCTTCCTCAGCCTGCGCCGGCGACATTTTCTTCCCGCTAGTTCCGCTGACCAACGACTCGTAGTCGTCTGCCACGATCAAGACTTGGACCTCCATCGGCGCCTCCAGGGCGTTGCCGCCACCCTTCGTCACTTTCTGTTCGGCAACCAGGATGGGAATCACACGGCGGAGAGACCCGCCCATCGCCTGGGCTTTCGTAGCCGCCTTCCCCCGCTTGCACAGGCCACTCTCCAATTCCTCCTGGGTAAGATTGGCAGCTTTGTAAAGAATCTCGTTGCTGATGCCCAGTTCATTGAAGTTGCGCAACAGGGCTGCGGTGCGGACATCCTCGATGCTCTCCGAATCCAGGCGTAGCGCCTCGGCGATCTTGGTTGCGTACAGCGAGATACGGTAGGAGTGGGTCTGGCTATGTTTTTCGTTGGTAAGGAAATGTTGCAGGATGACCAGCATCCCGTCGTAGCTGTCCTTCAGTTCGTTCAGGCTCTTTTGATTTCGCTCATTGAGCGTACCCATGGCGTAGCCAGCCACCACCAGGATGCCACCCCAGACGGTAAGGTCGAACCATGGGCTTTCTCCGGGCACAGCGATCCGGTGGCTGAACAGGATCGGATTCAGGTGTGTGAGCAACACCACCATGAAAATGCTGGCAACGGCGGTCAGGGTGGCATGGCGGCGCCCGAAGTGGTAGGCCGAGTACAGCGTGGGCAAGAAGAAGAAGCAGAGCACCACGCGCTGCGAGGAAACCAGGAAATTGAGGATGGCTGCAATCACGACCAGCGATAGCAGCAACAGGAGCTCTTTATTTACCTTGCCCATGGTTCAGGCTGTCCTTTCCGGCTTTGTCTTGCCTCCCGCTCTTGGCCGCGTCGGGCTTGGCGCGCTGGAATGCAAAATGTCGCTACCATTGCAATTGCCAGCAGCGACTTCTATGCTCAGCGCCGCAGAGAGTCAGAAACTTCCCGGCTAATCGAATAGTTTGAACTCAAATTGAGCTATCTGAAATTACCAAGGTAATTAAGGGCACACGGAGTAGTACATGGTCTTTCGGAGGTCGGCGAATAGCATCTTTGAGCTTTTTCTATTTCGCTCGCGGATGCGTCTGGTCATACACCTGTAGTACCTGCTTCATCGAAAGCTGTGTGTAGCGTTGCGTGGTGGAGAGCCGCTCGTGTCCGAGCATTTCCTGGATCGCGCGTAAGTCGGCGCCTTCCTCTAGCATGTGTGTGCCGAAGGCATGGCGCAGGGTGTGCGGGTGGACATCCGGTGAAAGTCCCTTCGCAACTGCGATGTTCTTCACGATTCGACCGATGCTGCGCGTCGTGAGTCGTCCCCCCCGCTGGTTGACCAGCAAAGCAGGAATGTTTCTCTTCAATTTTAAGAGTAACTGCTGCCGGACAGGCAAGTACGCGGCCAGTGCCACCTTGGCGGAATCGCCGAAGGGCACGTACCGTTCTTTCTTTCCTTTGCCTCGGATGAGAATGGCTTCCGAGCTCAGGCGGATGTCGTCGACATTAATGCCGGCCAACTCCGAGTTACGGATGCCGCAGCCGTAGAGTAGTTCCAGTATCAGGCGGTCACGCTGGGGGAAAGGCGCTACTTCGGGCATCTGACCATCCAACACACTATTCATCTCTTCAATGGTAGGCACCCGCGGAAGTTTCTTAGGGAGCTTCGGCGTTGACACCAGCGCGGCGGGATTCTGTTCGACCACTCCTTCCTGCGCCAGCCAGCGATAGAGCGACCGAACGGCAGCCAACGAGCGGGCAACCGAGGTCTTGCTCAAGCCTCTTTCATACAAGTGAGAGAGGAAGCTCCGAATGGTGACATGGTCAATGGCCCGCCAGTCGTGCGACCCGATATATCCGGCGAAGTTCTTCAGATCGCCTGCGTAAGCTTTAATCGTGTGCACTGACACATTACGTTGGCGTAGCGAGCGCAGGAACTGCGTTGCGGCTTTCTCGACAACCGTGTGGGCCTGCTTGCTCATTTGTGTCATTTATTGATTCCTGATTCTTGATTGGAAGACAGAGCAGGCAGTGTTGGGCATCTCAGCACAATCAAGAATCGACAATCAATTTCTCTACCTCGCCTTCGCCCGCGGGTGGTGCTTCTTGTACACGTTCTTCAGTCGATCCAGAGCCAGATGCGTGTACACCTGCGTGGTCGAGATATCGGCATGGCCGAGAATCGTCTGTACCGTGCGCAGGTCCGCGCCATTTTCCACCATGTGCGTGGCACAGGAGTGGCGCAGCATATGCGGCGAGGCCTTGCGACCCACAGCGAATGATGCTTGCTGTACCAATTGCCAAACGCGCTGGCGGGTGAGCTTGCGCGCGCCGCGGCCAATAAAAAGCAGAGGCGAATTTTTCCCAGACGCCAAGGCTGTGCGCGACTGACCCATGTACTCGGTCAGGGCCTGCTGTGCCGATCTGCCCAAAGGCACGATTCGTTCTTTGTCTCCCTTCCCTCGAACTAGCACGTAGCCCATATCGAGCTTGAGATCTTCGAGTTTCACATTGATGAGTTCGGAGACGCGCAGCGCACCCGCGTAGAACATCTCCAGCATGGCACGGTTGCGCACGGCGACGGCTGCTTGGGTTCCGCCCACCGGCCGCGGACTCGCGAGCAAAGTTTCCATTTCGTCCCGCGCCAGGGACTTGGGCAGCACCTTCCACTGCATGGGCGAATCGATGTTCAGCGTGGGATCGTGGTCGATCAGTTTGTCGAGCAGAAGATAGCGATATAGGTGTCGCAGAGCAGAAAGTTTGCGGCCCACAGAGCGGCCGTCCACCTGGTTCGAAAAGAGCTGCTGGATAAAATCGCGGACGTCGTTGCGACGGGCGGTGCTCAGCAGGCGCTTCCGTTTTTCAGCGAATTCGGCGAATTGGCGGATGTCAGTTGTGTAAGCGGCAATCGACAGGCGCGCCAGTCCCTTCTCGACTCTCAAGTAGTCGAGGAACCCGGATATGACACGCGCATTGGCCGCCGGAGGCACATATTCGAGTATGCGGGTTATCGGACGCCGGGCAAAGTGACGAGGGGGGTACGGATGTTCCAGCGTGCACTCGTCCGCGGATCGGCGTTGCTATTCCCCCTCTAAAAGCCTTTAAGCGCAGAGAGTGCAGAGATCAGCGCCGAGGGACGCAGAGCCTTCTCCGCCCAATCCGCGAATACCACACGGGTTCTCTGCGTTTAGATCTTAATGCTGCCCAACACTTCCACGGCGGATAGCGCCCCTTCCGGTGTTTCTTCGTGCTTGAAGTAGGCGAACACGTCGCGATTTTGGCCGAGGTGCTCTTGTATGCGATCGACCATGTCGCGGCGTTCGTCGAGAGTATAGATGGGCTTACGAAAGCGGTAATAGCAGAAATCGGCGGTGACGACGTCGGGCGTGGTGCGCTCTTCGGTTTCCGCCACACACAATGCGATGTTGTACTCGCGCAGCA
>QIAR01000559.1 GCA_003225595.1 Acidobacteriota bacterium
TATCCCGAGCGGCGCTTCTTCAAGGCCAGCCAACAGACTTCCACCATAGTCGCGAATCGTTCCTCTTTTAAAGAAGACCTGTACCTTGTTTACGAAGGGCTCAACCAGGATACAGGGCGCCCCATCATCAAGGTGCACCTTAATCCGCTGGTGATGTGGATCTGGGTGGGTGTTTGGGTCATGATCATCGGCACCGTCATCGCGCTGATCCCGAATGCTGTTCCGGTGCGCGTGACCGCCGCCGCTCGGGTGCAGGCGCAGCCGGTGGGAGCGGGTGACTGATGCTGAGCCGCAACTCCTTGTTTAAGCGAGGCTCGCAAGCCGTACTTCTGTGCCTTGGCCTATTCGTGTTTCTTGGCGCGGGAGATGAGTCCGCTCGCTTCAACGAACTGGGCCACCGACTAATGTGTGTCTGCGGATGCAAACAGATCCTGCTCGAGTGCAACCACGTCGGCTGCCAGTATTCCGATCGTATGCGCGGCGAGTTGATGACCGCTCTCGACCACGGCGACAGTGACGATCTGACGTTGCAGGCGTTAGTGCAGAAATACGGAACCGCCGTGATGGCCGCACCGACGACTACTGGTTTTAACCGCATCGCCTGGATCATGCCCTTCGTCGCGCTGATGGGTGGACTAGCCGCCGTGGTCATCTTAGTTCGAGCGTGGAAGATGCGACCGGCGCCTCTTCCCGCTGGCGGCGTTCGCACCGTGAGCGGGGCACAGCTTGAACACTTCCGCAAGCAGGCACAGAAGGAGACGGAAATATGATCGCTTTTGCCTGCGTCCTGGTCACCATCGGGGCGCTGTTCTACGTCTTCGGCATGCCTTACGAGATACACTCCGGCCAGGAGAAAACGCGGCTGTCTTATCTCCGCGAACGCAAGGAAGTCGTATACGAGAACTTGCGGGATCTGAATTTCGAGTACAAAGCAGGCAAGCTTCCCGACACCGATTATCAGGCCATGAAAACCTCCCTGGAAGAGGAAGCCACCGGGATCCTGGCCGAAATCGCCCGCCTGGAGCAGATTGCCGCCACTTCCGCACTCCGCGACAGAAAAGGAATGCGAGTTTGAAGTTAGTAAGAAGTGTCATCCTGGGCGAGGCGGCACAACGGAACATGCAGGGATGGGCACCCTCGCCTGTTCAGGCCGAGCGCCAGCTCGGCAGATCTAGCCTGCAACCGAGCGCCCTTATGACGCTCTTTTTCCTGCTTCTCACCTGCTTCTCCTTGGCCTCCGCCGCGACCCTCACCGGCACGGTCAAGAACGGCACTACGGGCAAGCCTTCCGTTGGCGACGATGTGGTGTTGCTCAATCTCTCCCAGGGCATGGAAGAAGCGGCACGCACTAAAACCGATGCCAGGGGAAATTTCAGCTTCAATCTCGCCGACGCCGGCTCGCCGCACCTGGTCCGCGTCGTCCATCAGGGCGTCACCTACCACCGCATGGCCCCTCCTGGCACCACCTCCACCGACATCCAAATATTCGACGTGGCCAAGAAAGTCGACGGCATCACCGTCACTGCCGACGTCATGCGCATCCAGGCAGAAAACAATCAACTCGAAGTGATCCGGCTATTCGCGGTGAATAACCAGTCCAGCCCGCCGCGCACCCAGATGAATGATCACAATTTCGAGTTCTACCTGCCCGAGGGTGCGCAGATTGATGAGGCTATGGCGATGACCGCGGGTGGTCAGCCGGTGAAGTCTGCTCCGGTTCCGCAGAGCGAAAAAAATCGTTATGCTTTCGTCTTTCCCCTGCGACCCGGCGACACTCAGCTTCAGATCGCTTATCACTTTCTGTATTCCGGTGAAGCGACGCTCGATCCCAAATCGCTCTATCCGCTCGAGCATTTCGTCGTGATGCTGCCCAAATCCATGAAGTTTTCGGCGAGTCCCGGTGCGCCATTCGAGACCAAGCCGTACCCAAACCAGCCGGATACGCTGGCTGAGGTTGCGAGTAACACCAAGGCCGGGCAGTCGCTTTCATTCAAGCTCTCGGGCACGGGAATATTGCAGACGGAAAGACAAGCTGGTGGCGGAGGTCAGTCTGGTGGCGAGGATCAGGCCAGCGGCACAATGGCCCAGGGACGCGACTCTCGCCCCGGCGGTGGCCTCGGCCCACCGATTGATGCGCCTGATCCCCTGCAGAAATATCGCTGGTACATTCTGGGGGGCTTTGCCGCCGTGCTCGCCTCCGGCGCCTTCTATGTAGCAACGCGCCAGCAATCTTCCAAGGCAAGAGTCGGGCCAACAACCGCCGCCGACTTCGAGATCCCCAGCGGTGACACTCCGCGCATAGCGCGCCCGGCAAGCAATGGTCGCTCCGCCATGCTGTTGGAAGCTCTGAAAGAAGAACTATTCCAGCTCGAAGTCGAACACAAGCAGGGCCGAATCTCGCAACAGGAGTACGAGAAGGCCAGAGCCGCGCTTGACCAGACCCTCGAACGCGCCATCAAGCGGGAATCGCAGAAAACCAAGTGATCCGATGTAGGCATTGGATCCTATGCAGGCACCATTCGATGGAGGTACGGGGCGTCTGCGCACGATGACCCCGAGCGCAGCTTGGCTTGTTGTATCTCCGAGATAGGCTTCAACTTAGCTTCAAGCACTCCGACCCGCCGTATCCTTGGCTGAATCCCGCCGCCAGGAGTAACATCAAATCAGTTGACTATGGGAAATGCTTTCAAGACCGCGCTACTTCTCACCGTGCTGACACTGCTGCTCCTGTTCCTCGGCCGTGCATTCGGCGGACAACAGGGCATGCTGATCGCACTGATTTTCGCGGCGGTGATGAACTTTGTCTCTTATTTCTTTTCCGACAAGATTGCACTGGCCATGTATCGCGCTCAGCCGGTGACGCGAGAAGACCTGCCGCGCGTCTACGGGGTCGTGGAGCGGCTGACGCAAAGAGTGGGCATTCCCATGCCCAAGATCTATGTCATTCCGACCGACTCCCCAAACGCATTCGCCACCGGACGCAACCCGTCGCACGCGTCGGTGGCCGTGACGCAAGGCATTCTCAACCTGCTCAACGACGAGGAACTGGAAGGTGTGCTGGCTCACGAGCTGGGACACGTCCGAAATCGCGACATCCTGATCAGTTCCATCGCAGCGACCATTGCTGGCGCGATCACCTATCTTGCACAGATGGGCAAATTTGCCATGATCTTCGGCGGCATGAACCGCGATGATCGCGACCGGGGCGGAGGCTTTGCGGCCCTGTTGATGCTGATTCTGGCACCGATCGCCGCCATGCTGATTCAGCTTGCCGTATCGCGTTCCCGCGAGTATGAGGCCGATTCCACCGGCGCGCACTTCACCGGCAATCCTTACGCTTTGGCGAGCGCGCTTTCCAAGCTGGACACATACTCACGGCGGATCCCCATGGTGGCAACTCCCTCGACGGCGCACCTGTTCATTATTCAGCCTCTGCTCGGAATGAACTTCGGCAGCCTATTCTCGACGCA
>QIAR01000560.1 GCA_003225595.1 Acidobacteriota bacterium
TTACTTGGTCGGCCAAATCGTTTCCCATTACCGGGTGCTGGAGAAACTGGGCGAAGGTGGTATGGGGGTCGTCTATCGCGCCGAGGATACGCGCCTGGAGCGCCAGCTGGCGCTAAAGTTTCTGCCTCGCGATTCCCGGGATCCGCTGGCTCTCGAGCGTTTTCAGCGCGAAGCCCGAGCGGCTTCGGCTTTGAATCACCCTAACATCTGCACGATTTACGACGTCGGCGAGTACGAGGGCGAGTACTTCATCGCCATGGAACTGCTCGAGGGCCAAACTCTGCAGAATCGAATCGGAGGCAAGCCTCTGTCGACCGACCTGCTCCTCGACCTCGCTGTCCAACTCGCTGATGGGCTCGATGCTGCTCATGCCAAGGGCATTGTTCATCGTGACATCAAGCCGGGAAACGTCTTTGTTACCGAGCGCGGCCAG
>QIAR01000561.1 GCA_003225595.1 Acidobacteriota bacterium
TACCAGATGGCCACAGGAACGCCACCATTCACGGGCGAGACATCCGCCGTGATTTTCGACGGCATTCTGCGCCAGACACCACTTGCCCCGTCACACTTGAATCCGAAAACCCCAGCTGACCTGGAACGAATCATATGCAAGGCGATGGAGAAGGACCGCGAGGAACGCTACCAGAGCGCGCGTGACCTGCTGGTAGACCTAAAGCGTTTGAAGCGGCAAAGCGCATCGCACCCCTCCATCGCGGTGGCCAGAGATGGAGCTGCCGAGTCGTATAGGTGGCTGCAACTACGGTGGCTCGCCCTGCTGGGCCTGCTTGTGAGCGTGATTGTGGCGCTAGGGTTCTGGTATCTAGTGCCTCTGCCGACACCGAAAGTGCTCGCCTACACGCCGCTAACCCACGATCGGGTACGGAAATATCCTCCTATTGTGACGGATGGTTCGCGCCTATACTTCATGACGCAGAAAAAGACAGGATTGACCATTACGGAGGTCTCCAACTCGGGTGGGGAAACGGCCGCCATCGACTCGCATTTCGATGATATTCAACTGGCTGATATCTCGCCAAATGGGTCGGAACTGTTGATTGGGAAATTCGGTAGTGACGCACCGGATGTTCCCATTTATATTTTGCCACTACCCGCCGGCTTGCCACGACGTGTGGGAGACATTCTCGCCCATGACGCCAGCTGGTCGCCGAATGGAGAACAAATCGTGTATGCGCGCGGTAACGAACTGTTCTTGGCAAAGACCGATGGTAGCGAGTCCCGCAGGCTCGTGACTTTAGCAAGGCCCGCTTCGTGGCCGCGCTGGTCTCCTGACGGGAAAGTTTTGCGGTTCACCATGGGCGAATCGCAAGACTTTTCACAGACTCTGTGGGAAGTGAATTCTGATGGAACCGGCTTGCGCCGGCTGCTGCCCGATTGGAGTAATCCGCCGTCAGAGTGCTGCGGCAACTGGACCGCGGATGGTAACTACTTTGTCTTTGAGTCCGGTCGCGGTCTCAACAGTACCCTGTGGGCTATTCAGGAAAAGAGTGGATTTCTCCGCAGGCGCAACCTGGAACCAATTCCGTTGACGACGGGCCAAAGCAACATCTCCGGCTCGGTGCCGAGCCGGGACGGCAAGAGGCTCTTTGCGATCCAAGGAGCGCCCCTTGGCCAACTGGTGCGGTACGATGCCAGGTCTCAGCAGTTCGTGCCCTATTTTTCCGGAATATCCGCGATTCAATTAGGTTTTTCGAAGGATGGGCAATGGGTTGCCTATACGAGTTACCCGGACCTAACTTTGTGGCGCAGCAAAGTGGACGGAACGGAGCGGCTTCAACTTTCTCCTTCCTCCTGGGTCAACGCTGTCCATCCTCAATGGTCGCCCGATGGGAAGCAGATTGCATTCGCTGGCAGAATGCCCCCAACAAGAAATTGCACGTCTATATCGTGTCGGCAGATGGTGGAGCGCTTGAAGAAGTGTCCCACGGCGAGCGCGGCGAATGTTTTCCCACCTGGTCGCGGGATGGTGCTTCGCTGTTTTTCGGAGACCTATCTGACTCTCCTGCCATCTATCGTCTGAACTTGAAGACCCACCAAATCACGACCATGAACGGTTCTCAAGGCATGTGGTGGCCCAGACTTTCGCCGGATAACAACTACATTGCCGCTCTTTCTGTTAATACGTACCATCTCATGCTTTTTGACGTGAAAGCCCAGAAATGGACAGAGCTGACCCAGACGAGGGCGCTCCACCCATTTTGGTCGCATGACGGAAAATATGTCTACTTCGACTCCACGGTTGGAGGTGAGCTGGCGTTTTATCGCCTGCCAATCACAGACCACAAGCCGGAACGCGTGGCTAGCTTGAAGGATGTGAAACGAATAGCGTCGGGAGGCGTCCCCTCCTGGACCGGGTTAGCTCCCGATGATTCTCCGCTGGCTCTGCGCGACATCAGCACTTTTGAAATCTACGCGTTAGACTGGCAGCTACCGTAGCCTTTAAGCGCGAACAATCTACAGCCGACCTGAGACCATCTCAATTAAACAAGGATCGGTTGGATAACTTGGTTCCGGGCACTTTCATGACATCTCTTCGTGGAGCCGGGTCGATGCATCTCCGAATTTATTCCCGGACCGCTCGGCCCGAGGACGGGCGAGGGTGCCGTGGATGGAGCGGCGTAGAGCACTAACAGTATCCCAGCAATTCTGGCCGACGGAAGGAGGCATCCTCGGCTCCGGCTTCGCGCGTTGGTACATCATGAGGTCGATTCGGCCTACGACGATAAATGAAACTACGCCTCAGAATTTCTTCGTAGGCCAAAAAATTCCAGCAGATCAGGACACAACCCAACACTAGGAACGCCTCGTGGATATCGACTCGCTTCTCATAGCGAATTCCCAGTCGCCGAAACGATTCAACCACGCAAAAGTCCGCTCCACCACCATCGCCATCGGCCCGGTCCGCTTCCGTGCTCAGTGTTGCGCTTTGCAAGCCAAGGCACGATGTGGCGGGCACGCAGACCTTGCCGGATTGCCTCCGCGTCATAACCACGGTCGCCTACGATGCAATCAGGACGATGGCGCGGGCGTCCTTGCTTTCCCTGTAAGGGTGGGATGGCTTCGACGAGGGCGAGTGCTTGTTGCGAGTCGTTACGATTGGCACCAGTGAGCTGGATTGCGAGTGGAACTCCGCGCCCGTCACAAATCAGATGACGTTTGCTGCCAAGCTTACTCCGGTCGGTCGGATTCGGCCCCGTCCGGGCCCCCCAAAAAACAGCTCGCACGGAGCTGCCGTCCACGACTGCTCTCGACCAATCTATTCATCCACAGCGAGCCAAC
>QIAR01000562.1 GCA_003225595.1 Acidobacteriota bacterium
TTGCCCATGGGCCGGTAATCGGCG
This sequence comes from Acidobacteriota bacterium, assembly GCA_003225595.1. Classification (GTDB taxonomy): domain Bacteria; phylum Acidobacteriota; class Terriglobia; order Terriglobales; family Acidobacteriaceae; genus Gp1-AA124. The sequence goes on from QIAR01000562.1 coordinate 25, forward strand.
GCCACGGCCCAGTTGCGGCTGGAACTGCACATCCCACCACTGGAGTCAGCCACGGCGCCGCGCACACGGCACATCCAGGTCAGATTTCGCCCTTCAACTTTGTCACGTTCACCGCATTTCTGGCCTGGTTCGGTGGTACCGGGTACTTGCTCACTCATTACTCCAGCCTCTGGTTCCTGATTGGTCTTGGTATTGCTCTCATGAGTGGGTTCTTGGGTGCTGGCATCATCTTCCTATTCCTAACCAAGGTGCTGATGTCGCGAGAGGAAACAATGGATCCCGCCGACTACGAGATGGTGGGTGTGTTGGCAAAAGTCTGCAGTTCGATTCGAGCAGGTGGGACGGGGGAAATTATCTTCTCGCTGGCAGGCACGCGCCGCACCTGCGGAGCACGCAGCGAGGATGGAAGCGCCATGACCAAGGGAAGCGAAGTGATTGTGACCCGCTACGAAAAGGGAATTGCTTACGTACGTCTGTGGGAAGAAATGGCGGGCGACGAGTTGACGGGCGAGGCTCGGACGTCAGCCGAAGCCACGGGGCACACGGAGAAGTCATAGAGGTCTAGTGTCGCGTTCCGTTAATTTGCGCGCGTCATATCTCGGAGGCTGTCATCCTGAGTGGCCTTCAGGCCGCGAAGGATCTATGCAGTTGATTTGTAATGTTTGCCATTGATCACGAAAACGGTCTTATGGTTCGCAAGAGTTTCCTGGAGGAGGCGATATGTTCGGGATAGCAGTCGAGATTTGGATCATCGCAGGGCTGATGGTCTTGGCCATCATGCTCCTGATGAGTGCGTTGGCGCGTTTATACCGCAAAGCCGGGCCGCATGAGGCGTTGGTCGTTTACGGCTTCGGCGGCACGCGGGTCGTGAAGGGCCACGGCACGATCGTTCTTCCCATGGTGCAGGTTTGCCGCGGCCTTTCGCTCGAGTTGATGTCGTTCGATGTAGCGCCACAGCAGGACCTCTACACCAAGCAGGGCGTGGCGGTCACCGTGGAAGCCGTGGCGCAGATCAAAGTGAAGTCTGACATGGAATCCATCCTCACCGCCTCGGAGCAGTTCCTCACTAAGACCGACCAGGAGCGCGAAGGGCTGATCCGGTTGGTGATGGAGGGGCACCTGCGCGGCATCATCGGCCAGCTCACGGTGGAAGAAATCGTGAAACAGCCCGAGATGGTGGCCGACCGCATGCGATCGACCTGCGCCGATGACATGAACAAGATGGGCTTGGAGGTGATCTCGTTCACCATCAAGGAAGTGCGCGACAAGAACGAGTACATCACCAACATGGGCAAGCCGGACGTGGCCCGAATCAAGCGCGATGCCGACGTGGCCACCGCCGAAGCTGACCGCGACACTGCCATAAAGCGTGCGCTGGCACAACGCGAAGCTGCCGTAGCAAAGGCGCAAGCGGATCAGGAACGAGTGTTGGCGGAGACGCTCTCCATGGCTAAGCAGGCCGAAGCGCAACGCGACCTGGAAATCAAGAAAGCCCAATACCTGGAAGTTACCAAGCGGCAGCAGGCTCAGGCTGATAAAGCCTACGACATCCAAACCAACATCATGCAGCAGCAAGTCGTCGCTGAGCAGGTGAAGGTGCAGCAGGTGGAGAAGGAGCAGCAGGTCAAAGTGCAGGAGGCCGAGATCTCGCGCCGTGAGAAAGAACTCATCGCCACCGTGCTCAAGCAGGCGGAGATCGAGCGTCAACGCATCGAGACCCTGGCCGAGGCCGAGAAACAGCGCCTGATGGTCGAAGCCGAAGGCCGGGCTTCCTCGATCCGCGCGCAAGGCGAGGCCGAAGCCGAAATTATTTTCAAAAAAGGCGATGCGGAAGCCAGGGCGATGAACGTCAAGGCCGAAGCCTTCCAGGAGTACAACCAAGCGGCAGTCATAGACAAACTGCTCACCGGCCTGCCCGAAGTAGTCAGAGCGCTGGCCAGTCCTCTGGCGAATGTGGACAAGATCACGATCGTCTCCACTGGGAACGGCGATGCCGCTGGCATGAGCAAGGTCACCGGCGACATCACCAAAATGGCGGCGCAGGTGCCAGCGCTGTTCGAAACGCTGTCCGGCATGAGCATCAACGAATTGCTGTCGAAGGTGCGACTGATCGGGGACAAAGTACCGAAGCCAGACGTATTGCCGCCGGCGGATAAAGGCGGTACCGGCGCGGCTGCAGCGGGCAAGTAGGGGAAGGCAGCCTCGGCACCGTCACCTCCACGGTTATGTAGGGGGCGTCCTCGCCGTGCTGCGGTGGAATGCGATGTAGGGACGGGCGTCCTCGCCCGTCCAAGCCGAGCGAGGCTGGGCTGAGAGCTGAGGAGTGAAGCTGCTAGCAGATTCAGAAAGGAGTCATACCATGGCATTACTGGAGCGAGTTTCCACGCTAGTTCGGGCGAATCTCAACGACCTGATCGACAAGGCCGAGGAGCCGGAAAAGATGATCAAGCAGGTGATCCTCGACATGCAGAATCAGCTTCTGCAAGTCAAGACGCAGGTGGCGATCGCGATCGCCGACCAGCACTTGCTGGAAAAAAAGAAAAAAGAAAACGAGGACAAAGTGGCGGAGTGGATGCGCAAAGCCGAACTCGCCGTCGACAAGAAGCAAGACGATCTGGCGCGCGCCGCGCTGCAACGTGTCGAGAGCTACCGCGAGCTGAGTGGAAATTTCGAGCAGCAACTTGCGGATCAGAAAGTGCAGGTGGAAAACTTGAAGTCGGCGCTGCGCAGTCTGGAGCAGAAGCTCACCGAGGCACAGGCTAAGGCCGATCTGCTGGTCGCGCGTCACCGACGTGCACGGGCCGTGGGCAAAGCCACGGACGCGCGTGTGGCCATGGGCAACAGTTCCAAGACGAACACTTTCGACCGCATGAAGCGCAAGGTGGTACACGCGGAGGCGCTGAGCCACGCCAAAGCCGAAATCGCCGCCGAAGACATGGAAGACCGCCTGGCCGCGCTCGAGAAGGAAGACCGCATCGAGCAGTTGCTGGCCGAGATGAAAGCGAAGCGGGGAGCGGAACGCACCACGTAGGGACAGCCGCCCTCGACTCCAAGCCAGGCAGTCCTGGCTGTGTTGGCGCTCGTCCAAACTCAGCCTAGTGTTTCACGTGGAACACT
>QIAR01000048.1 GCA_003225595.1 Acidobacteriota bacterium
GCACGGTGATCAGGTTGTCCTTCGTCATCACTTTGCTGATGGGAATGTCGAAGCGAGTCTCGAAACGCAGATCGCGGTTAGTGAGAATCCCCACCAGCTTGCCGTTTTTCGTCACGGGCACGCCGGAGATCTTGTATTTGCGCATGACCTCAAGGGCATCGGAAACCTTATCGTCAGACGACATGGTGACAGGGTCGACAATCATGCCGCTCTCCGAGCGTTTCACTTTGTCCACTTCATTGGCCTGCTGCTCGATATTCAAATTGCGATGAATGATGCCCATGCCGCCCTGCTGCGCCAGCGCGATGGCCATATGCGATTCGGTCACAGTATCCATAGCCGCGCTGATGATCGGGATATTGAGGCGGATGTTGCGCGTGAGCTGCGTCTGCGTGCTAGCTTGCGCGGGGACAACATCGGAGCGGGCAGGCAACAGCAACACGTCGTCGAAGGTAAGGGCCTCAGGGACCGGAAAATGAATCATAGCTTGTCTCGCGTGACGAAGGTAAGCATCCATTCTAGAGAGGGCTGGCAGTTGAGGCAAATGGGCGCCAAATCCTGAAATGCACTGATCAACAAGAGCTGGTGTTTCTGTAACACAGATCATCGGAAACTGGGCCGGAATTCAGAACCCGGGGGGTGATGTAAGTTCGATTGTGTGATGGGCTGGAGGGCAAGCAGCTGGGCTTGATCGTCACCGACGGCTGTCCCGGCTTGGCGGCGGCGATTCAGATCGTCTATCCCCGGGTGCGACAACAGCGCTGCTGGGTGCACAAAATGCGCAATATTTTAGAGAAGGTGCGCAAGTGCGACCACGACGAAGCGAAGAGTGGCGCTCAGGCTATCTATTTGGCGGAGAGCTGGGGCCCGGGCCGAAGCCGCCTTTCGCGCTTTCCGGGCGCGTTGGCGGCGGCAGTACGCGGCCATGGTGCGCCGGCTGGAACGCGATCTGCCGGAACTGCTCTCCTTTTTTGCTTTTCCCCGACACTTGTGGCGCAAATTACGCACTACGAATGTGATTGAGCGCTGCTTCGTGGAGGTGCGACGTCGCACCCGGCCGATGGTTTGCTTTGTGAACGTCGAGAGCGTGGACCGCATCATCTACTCCATCTTCCAGAGATTCAACCTGGAATGGAAAACCCGCACCCTCTCCGTATTTACACAAGCAGCTTGACGTCACCTGGCCCCCCGAAGGTTTGTCTTTTCGCATTGAGCGGCGTATATTTGTGTTTGGAAACTGTTGTGTAGTACCAGCATTTGGCGAAGCACACCAGTGGGCGCAAGCCCACTTTTTAGTTTCCGCCGAAATGCAGCGATTGCAGGCAAGCCAGTAAGTTCTTGGATTGATGGCATTTGACGCTGATCGAGTGCGCGAAATTGCGGAGCGCGTGGCCGCCTCCAGTGGACTCGAAGTGGTCGAGGTAGAGTTTCGCGGTGGCGGTAAAAGCCGCATGCTTCGGATTGTTATCGATAAACGCGGCTCGGGCACAACTGACCAGCCGACTGGCGTGACTCACGAAGATTGCGCCAACATGAGCCGGGAAGTGGGGACGATTCTGGACATTGAAGATGTTGTGCCGGGAGGGTCCTACCTGTTGGAGGTTTCCTCGCCCGGATTGGATCGCAAACTGGTCCGCCCAGCCGATTACGAACGCTTCACCGGAAGCCGGGTCAAATTAACGACGCATCAACCAATCAACGGCAACCGGCACTTTGAGGGACGGCTGGAAAGCTTTCACGAAGGGCGCTTGATCTTGGATCTGAGTGCGACGCGGAAGAAGAAGATGCGTCTAGCAGCGGATGCAGCACGGAAGATCGAAATAGAGCTGGGCAACGTCGACAAGGCGAATTTGGTGCCGGAGATCTAGGAGCAGGTGGCAAGTGCGGAGGCCGCGGAATTCAATTCGGAATCTGCGACCCACGACCTGAGTACTTCGAATTCGCGCCCTAGTAAGTAACGGGCCGTTTACAACGGAATTAATTATGGCAAGTGAGCTCTACAACACCATCGACGCCCTGAGCAGGGAGAAGGGTATCGATCCGCGGATTGTAGTTAGCGCCGTGGAAGACGCAATCGTGGTCGCCACGCGCAAGTACTACAAGAGCCAGGAAAACCTGCGGGCCGAGCTGGACAAGGAAACGGGCAAGATCCGCGCATTTGCCGTGAAACAGGTGGTTGAGAGCCCGGAGAAGGTGGAAGATTCGAATTTGCAAATGACTCTGGAAGAGGCTCGCAAGATCGATCCCACGGTGGAACCGGGCAGTGAATTACAAATCCCCAAGGTCACGGAAGGAATTCTGGGGCGTATCGCCGCGCAACTTGCGAAGCAGGTCATCTTCCAGAAGGTGCGCGAAGCTGAGCGCGACACTGTTTATAACGAGTACATCGGGCGCGTGGGCGAGATCGTGAATGCGACCGTGAAGCGCATCGAAGGGCCAGATGTGATTTTCGATGTAGGTAAGGCCGAAGCGCGAATGCCCCGCAAGGAGCAGTCGCGACTGGAGTCTTTCGCCATCGGCGAGCGGGTGCGCGTGGTAATAACGCGTGTCGAGAAAGCGTCGAAAGGGCCGCAGGTCGTGGTCTCGCGTGCGGCTCCGGAATTGGTGCAGCACCTGTTCCAGACGGAAGTGCCAGAAATTTATGATGGGACGGTGGTGATCCGAGCTATTGCTCGCGAAGCGGGCGAGCGCACCAAGATTGCGGTGATGTCCAAAGACAAGGATGTGGACGCGGTAGGCGCTTGTGTCGGGATGAAAGGTATGCGCGTGCAGTCCATCATTCGGGAACTGCGCGGCGAAAAGATTGACATCATCGAGTACCACGAAGATCCAGTTACGTTTGCAGAGAAGGCGCTGCAACCCGCGAAAGTAAGCCGGGTCACGGTTCTCGATGGTTCGGATAAGCATCTAGAAGTAGTGGTGGACGATAGCCAGCTTTCGCTGGCCATCGGCAAAAAGGGACAGAACGTACGCCTAGCTGCGAAACTCCTCGGCTGGAAGATTGACATCAAGAGCGAGGAAGAGAAGCGGCAGGAAGTGGAGCAGCAGATGTCGGCGCTGGTCGGCCAAACGGCAACGCCCCTTGAAAGCGTGCCGGGACTGGGCGAGGGTCTCATCGAGAAGCTAAGCGCGGCGGGCATTACCACTGTCGAAGCCCTGGCGGATATGACGCCGGAGCAGCTCGAAGCCATTGAGGGTATCGGGCCGAAGACAGTGGAAAAAATCAGCCTTGCGGTCAATAATTATTTCTCAAGTCTGGAAGGCGCGGAGGAGACCGCGGCTTTGCCTGAGACGGAGATGGCGGAGAGAACCTCTGGCGGGGAAGGAGTGGAGGAAGCCCCGGCGAGCGGCGAGAACGTCGAGGCGGTACCCGAAGCAGTGCAGGCGGAAGGCGCTGTTGTCCAGGATTCAGATGAGGCAGAGCAGACGGAAGCTGCTGTCGGCGAAGAAATCGCTGCACAAGCAGATCATTCCGGGGAGACGCTCCCCGAAGACAATTCGGGGGACAAAGTTCCCGAAGAGAAAGAAAAAGAATAAGAAGTTGCCGCGCGTTGTTTCAAGTCGGCGCGGAATCGAGACTGAGTCCGTGAGGTTGACATGAAGACTTAACGGGACCGGGGCGGAGGAAAGAAAGGGCGGATGACCAAGATTAGAATCAACGATCTGGCCAGGGAGCTGGAAGTTAAGAGTAAAGCCATTCTCGATGTTCTCCTGGAAGTCGGTGTCACCGAGAAGAAGACACATTCCAGTTCCATTGAGGAGCACGAGGCGGAAAAGGTGCGCGCGCATTTCCGTACTGGTGCTGAAGCGCAGACATCTTCGTCGAAGCCCTCTCGCACCGCCCGCGCTGATGCCGACGAGATCAAGACCAAGATTGACCTGTCCCATATTTCCAAGCCTGGCGACGTGCTGAAGGCGATCACGCAGCAACACGCTGCTGTCACTGCCCCTCCGACTCGGCCCCCGGTTCCGCACCTTCCGACGGAAACAAAGCCTGTCGTGCCGAGCGTCAACGCCCCTGCTGCGAAAGCTGCTCCCATTGCACCGCCGAAAGCAGCAGTTGTGACTCCTCCGCCACCCGCGATCACGCCGCCGGCGGCAAAAGCTCCAGCGAGCACTGTTCCGGAGGCGCCTTCTATACCGATTAAACCAGCCACGCCGCCGCCAGTGGCAGTTCCGACTGTTGCGCGATCGGCGGCACAATTTCCTGCGGCTCCTCCGGCAACTGCACTGGCCACTAGCCCCACACCTTCGAGTCCAATTGCTCCGCCACCGCCAGTTCCGCCGCAACCAGCGCCGCCAATTGCTGCCGCTACGGCAAAGCCAGCAGTAACGCATATGCCGCAGCAGCCGTCGGCGTCGAAGCCGCGCATGATTATTCCGCAGACTGGACCACGACCGGTGTACAAAGCGCCCGCGCGACCTCAAGCTCAGCAGGCATCACCACAGGCAGCAGCCCCGACCACAAGACCGGCGCCTGGGCGACCGGTGCCTGGTCAGCCGATTTTTCAGCGGCCACGCCCGGCAATGCCTGGTGGAGCCCGTCCGCCACTGCGTCCTGGGGAGCGTCGGCCCATGCACCCGACGCGACAGTCGCCTGCCGGTGCCCGTCCCCTGGGAGTGGGCCCGGGTGCGCTGCCTACGCCAGGACCGACACGACCCGGCAGTCGTCCTGGCGCTCCGGCTCGCCGGCCCGGCCAGCGTTATGTTCCGCGCGGGATCAAAGAAGGCCCCATGAAGGGCTATGTGCCGCCGCCACGGCTTGTCGTGTCAAACGAACCACAGCCGATCACGCGCAGCATCACGATCACAGAGGGCATCAGCGTCAAGGATCTTGCCGAAAAACTCGGCGTACGCGCCAAGGATCTCATCGCGCGGTTGTTGGCCCGCGGGGTCTTTGCCACGATCAATCAAACGCTCGACGCCGAACTCGCGAGCGAGGTGGCGCGGTTCTTCGGAGCGGACACCAATGTGATCACCTTCGAAGAGCAAGCCGCGAAGGAAGTATCCGTGACGGCTGCCAGCGGCGAAGAAGGTGCCACTGAGGGGGTACCGCGTCCACCGGTGGTGACGATCATGGGTCATGTCGACCACGGCAAGACCACGCTGCTTGACTCCATTCGCTCCACCAATGTGGCGGAAGGTGAAGCCGGCGGCATCACGCAACATATTGGCGCCTACAAGGTAAAAATCCTCGACGAGGATTCCCCGGCCTATGGCCGCGAAATTGTTTTCCTCGATACCCCAGGACATGAAGCTTTCACGCGGATGCGCGCGCGGGGCGCCAAGTCTACAGACATCGTCGTCCTGGTCGTGGCGGCCGATGACGGTGTGATGCCTCAAACCCTCGAAGCTATTGACCACGCGCACGCCGCCGAAGTGCCGATCATCGTAGCGGTGAATAAGATTGACAAGCCCGAGGCGATGCCGGATCGCGTGAAGAAGCAGCTCGCAGACCGCGGATTGGTACCAGAAGAATGGGGCGGCAGCACCGTCTTTGTGGACGTCTCGGCGAAAAAGAAAACGAACCTGAACCTGCTGATGGAAATGATTTGTCTGGTCGCTGATCTGCAAGAGCTGAAGGCTACGCCTGACCGCCGCGCGAGTGGCGTGGTCCTCGAAGCCAAACTCGATCGCGGTCGCGGCCCCGTAGCGACTGTGCTCATGCAGAATGGTACGCTGCGCACCGGCGATAACTTCGTCGTCGGCAACGTCTACGGGAAAGTGCGCGCCATGTTTGACGATCGCGGAGCCCAGCTGGAAGAAGCGCCGCCTTCGACGCCTGTCGAGATTCTCGGTATGGAAGGTTTGCCGCAAGCAGGCGATCAATTTGTAGTCGTCGCCGATCGCGACAAGGCCCGAGGTGTTTCCGAGTACCGCGAGCAGAAGGCGCGCGAAGCCGCGCTGGCCAAGAGTTCCCGCGTATCGCTGGAGGGTCTCGCTGAGCAAATAAAGACTGCCGGCACCAAGGAACTCAATATTATCCTCAAAGCCGACGTGGGGGGCTCGGTCGAGGTTCTTACCGACTTGCTTTCAAAACTGTCGAATGACAAAGTGCGGTTGAAGGTGCTGCGCTCTGGGGTGGGTGCGATTACCGAAAGTGATGTGCTGCTGGCCTCCGCGTCAAACGCCATCATTATTGGCTTCAATGTGCGGCCGGAACGCAAGGCGCAGGAGCTTGCTGAGCAGGAGAAGGTGGACATCCGACTGCACTCCATCATTTACGAGCTGCAGGATGAAATTAAGCGTGCCATGAGCGGTCTGCTGGAGCCGACGATCAAAGAGACGTATCAAGGACGCGCCGAAGTACGTGAGACCTTCCGTATCCCGAAGGTCGGGACGGTCGCCGGTTGTTACGTGGTTGATGGTGCGATCAAACGCGACTCCGAGGTGCGCCTGCTGCGCGACAACATGGTGGTCTTCAAAGGCAAGGTCGGCTCGCTTCGCCGCTTCAAGGATGACGCCAGCGAAGTGCGCAACGGCATGGAATGCGGCATCTCGATCGCCAACTATGGCGATGTCAAGGTTGGAGATGTGATCGAAGCCTTCGTCACGGAGCGCATTGCGGCGGAAGTGATTGCCTAGAACCAGTTATCAGTTCTCGGTTATCAGTTCTCAGTTGAAGTCTTTTGGGCGACTGGAACTCACAACCGCCAACTGAGAATTGATGCCGATTGCCTTTCTTACTCTCGAATTGCACATCGACGGCGCACAGTCACTGAAAGACAAGCGTCAGGTAGTACGGAGCTTGAAAGACCGGCTACGGACGCATTTCAACGTGGCTGTGGCGGAACTCGATTCAAGCGGATTGTGGAATCGGGCGACGCTCGGCGTCGTCAGCATTTCCGACTCCCGCGACTACTTGGACGGAATGATGAAAAATGTGGAACGCCAGGCCATGCGCATCGCCAACAACGGCGGCGCGGAAATTGCGGACTCCTTCCTCGAGTTCCTCTAGAGATATCTGCCCAGCACATTTTTGTTGCACTGCTGTATTCACCTTCTTAGGACGGGCGGGCGAAGCTCGAAGCTTTCGCCACAAGGCTTTAGTCGCGCTGCTTTAGTCACAAGACCAGGAGAACAATTTCTGATATTCTCATCCGTTTTATTTCGAGGTGTTGGCTTGGAAAGGCGTGGCCAAAAATATCATCGCGGGCGCATGGGAGAGGCCCTCCGCGAAGAGATTGAAACTATTCTCGAAGGTGAACTGGGCGATCCCCGCATCGGATTGGTCAATGTCAGCGAAGTGCAACTTGCGGAAGATGGCCGGTCGGCACGGGTTTTCGTCGTGGTTCAAGGCGACGACCAGGAAGCGGAGCGCACGATGCAAGGGTTGACGGCGGCCACTGGGTTTATCCGGCGAGAACTGATGGAGCGCTTGCGCCTGCGGCGTGCGCCGGATTTGTTATTTCATTTAGACCGGTCACAACAGTACGAACGAAGAATCAATGAGCTTTTGCAACGTACGAGAAAAAAGCAGGGCCAGCAACGCTGATTTCGCAGAGTAGAGCGCGACCATGCTGCAAGAGGTGCTTAAACATATTGAGCCGCGTCAGCATTTCGTGCTGACGTCGCATGCCCGGCCTGATGGCGATGCCATCGGGTCGGCTCTTGCCTGCGGCCAAGTCCTGCGTTCGCTGGGTAAAGAGGCCCAGGTCGTCATGCACGATCCCGTCCCGCGAATTTATCAGCGCCTGCCGTTTGCCGATAGAGTGGTACATTCAAAGCGAGTGAAGGGAGATTACGAAGCCGCTATCATCCTCGAGTGTGACAGCATTCAGCGTACACGTCTTGATGGACTCGAGCACCGTTTCCTGATCAGCATCGATCACCATGTAAGTGGACGGCCCTTTGCCCACGTGAATTGGATTGATCCGCAAGCGGTCGCTACCGGTGAGATGGTGTACCGTCTGGCACGCGAGGCGGGCGTGAAGATCACGCCAGAGATCGCCACCTGTGTCTACACTGCACTGCTTACTGATACAGGTTCCTTCATGTACGAGGGAACGAACGAGCACACGTTTGCACTGGCTCGAGAGCTGGTGCTCGCGGGCGCCGATCCGGCACACTGCGCGCGTAACATTTACTTCGCCCACTCCACCGCCAAGATGCGCCTCTTGGGCGCGGCGCTCTCGAACCTTCACCGTGAAGGCGCGCTGGCCTGGATTTCGGTGACCCAAGAGCAGATGGAGCATTGCGGTGCCAAGGAAGAAGATTGCGAAGGCCTGGTGAACTATGCGCTAGCTATCCAGGACGTGCAGGCCGCAATTTTCTTCCGGGAGCTTCCCGATAGTCGCTACCGCGTGAGCCTGCGCAGCAAGGGACAACTGAACGTTGCGAGCGTGGCCGAGCACTTCGGTGGTGGAGGCCACGAGTGCGCCAGCGGATGCTCGCTGGAGGGACCGCTTCCGGTTGCGGTCGCCCGTGTGATGGCGCAACTCCTGCTCGAATCGTCTTCTGTACAATAACTTCCTACAGAGAATTCTATGGATATTATTTTGGCGCGACAGATCGCGTCGTTCGTCGGGGCATTGCTGATTCTTGTGGCCTACGCCGGGCACCAGATGAAATGGATAGACCCCCGCAAGACTGCCTACAATGTTCTCAACGCCGTCGGTTCCGCCATACTCGCATACATTGCGTTTCATCCGTTCCAGATAGGGTTTGTGGTGCTGGAGGTCGCCTGGACACTGATCAGCGTGTACGCGCTGGTGCGTCAGCGCGAACAAGAATGAAGGTCGTGTGCCGCCGAGCGGATTGACGATTTACGATTGTTCATTGGCGAGGTCAAGAACCCGCAAAGGCGATTTGCAATCGTCAATAGTAAATCGACAATCGTCAATTTCATCGCTGCTTATCCGTGTAAATCCGCGGCTCAGGATTCTTGCTTGAACCAGCGCTCGCGTGCCGACTGGCTTCTGCTGGCTAGTTTCTGTGCATTCCTCTTCTTCTGGGGTCTCAGCTATTTCGGCCTGATCGGTGCTGATGAACCGCGCTATGCGCAAGTCGCGCGTGAGATGCTCGCCCGCCACGACTGGATCACACCCGTTCTCGGCGGTAAACCTTGGCTCGAAAAACCTGCCCTTTACTACTGGCAGGCCATGCTGGCCTACCAAATTTTCGGCGTGAGGGACTGGGCGGCGCGACTGCCATCCGCGATCGACGCGACTCTCATGGTAGTTGCCGTCTACCTTTTTCTTCGCCGCTTTCGCCCAGGATTCGAACTTGATGGCGCGCTGATGACCGCCTCGTGCGCAGGCGTGATCGGTTTCGCGCGCGCCGCTTCCATGGACATGCCCCTCGCCGCCGTATTCGCCATCGCCTTGTTGGGTTGGTATGCCTGGTATGAAAGCGGGAATCGCGTGTACCTTGTCGGATTCTATGTTTTTCTTGCATTCGGCGCCCTCGCGAAAGGCCCAGTGGCGCCCTTTTTTGCCGCCCTGATGATCGTGATCTTTGCCGCAGCCAAAGGAGAATTGCGCCTGATCTCGCGCACCTTGTGGATCCCGGGAATTGGGCTGTTTTGTGCGGTTGCGCTGCCCTGGTATGTTGCCGTGCAACTCAGAAATCCGGAGTTCTTTCGGGTTTTTATTCTGGAGCACAATCTGGAGCGCTACGGAACCAATCTTTACCGGCATCAGCAGCCTCTCTGGTATTACCTGCCAGTGATGCTGCTCGGACTGTTGCCATGGACGGTTTTTGTTATTGCAGCAGCGGTGGAAACGATACAGGCCTGGTGGTCGGGAGGAAAGCCCCGGCTGCGATCCGAAGATGCGCTGAATGTGTTTCTGCTGATCTGGCTTGTGGTGCCGGTGATCTTTTTTTCTTTTTCCCAGTCCAAATTGTCCGGCTACATCGTACCTGCGATTCCGGCGGGCACGCTGCTGGCCGTGGAATACGTAAGACGTCACATAGCCGATGGTCAACCGGTTCCGCAGTGGCTGCTTGTGGTCCACTCCCTCGTGGCAGCGCTACTAATTATTCCGGCGCGGATGATCCAGTACTTGCTGCTGCAGCACCGGTTGCCGTGGGGAATGCCGACGGTTGCCGCTTCTGTCATAGCCTTGATTCTCGCGGTGGGAATGACCGTGACGCTGGTCAGGCGGTTGGATCTGCGGGTGCTTCGGTTTGTCACGCTGGTGCCGGTTGTGGTGGTGGTCGCTTGGGTGTTGCGGAAGGGGGGGCCTGCCTTGGACGCAACCCTCTCGGCGCGTCCGGTGGTGAACGAGATCAGCCGCATGGAGACTAAGACCCTGCCCGTGGGTGTCTTTGGCGTTTCACGTGAGACGGAGTATGGCTTGGCGTTCTATCGCAACCAGGTGATCGAGCGCTATGAGTTGAGCGAGATTCCAAACGGTGAACATCTGCTCGTGGCTACAGAAGGCTCGCAGCCGCAGATCGCGAGAATTGCCGGCGGCCGGCGGGTTTCGCGTCTCGGCAATTTCCCGGCGCAGCATCTGGAATACTCTTGGGTCTCCGCGCCAGGGATGGGGCATAAAGCCGGCCATTAGCCTTAATTACTTTTTTCTATTGGCTTCCCATATTCGACCGGTTTGCTTCGGCACGGCTCAACGCACTAGACTTCCCATTCGCATGGCCTTACAGCACGCGGCTAGCGTCCGCCACAGGAATCCCGTGGAGATTCTCGACCTGAGGCACTTTTCTTCTGTCGACTTGCGTCCCCTTCTGGAAGATGAGACTCGGACGTGGTCGCGATTGCTCTCGTGGGACTACAGCGGCTCGGCGGATATGATCTTGCGCTACGTGGACGCCAAGATCCTCCCCGGGTATGCCGCGATTGAGCGTGGCCGCATTTTCGGCTATGCGTTCTTTGTTTACGAAGGCAGTAAAGGAGTGATCGGCGATTTGTTCGTGGCCAATGGAAGCCGGACGCCGGACGCGCATGAGGTCGAGCAGCGGTTGCTTACTCACGTGATTGAGACCCTGCAGCAATCCCCCGGAATCCACCGCGTTGAAGCCCAGCTCTTAATGCATGAAACGGGAATCGTAGCCCAACCGTTTTTAGAACAGGGCTTCCAGCGTCATCCGCGGCTGTTCATGGTGATGCCGCTAAGTCGGCCACTCGCGGTCGTAAATTCATTGAATGCGGAAGTGGAAATCCGCCGCTGGTCGGATCAGGACTACCAGTTGGCCGCTGCGGTGATCACCGCAGCTTATCGAGGACACGTGGATTCTCAAATCAACGATCAATACCGCACGCTCAGCGGCTCGCTCCGATTTCTGAACAACATCGTGCGATTTCCGGGGTGCGGATTTTTTGATGCCGAATCTTCATTCGTCGCAATTCATAAGGGAACGCGCAACATGATAGGCCTGATCCTGTGTTCGCGCGTGCGACATGATGTCGGCCACGTGACCCAGGTTTGTGTGCTTCCGGAATATCGTTCGCGCGGAATCGGGGACGCGCTGCTCGCGGCCAACGCCGGCAATCTTCGACGGCGGAGCTTCTCTCTGCTTTCGCTAACTGTGACCGAGGCAAATAGCCGAGCGGTAGAGCTCTACAGGCGCCTGGGTTTCACGACCGACCGGGTGTTCGATGCCTTTGTGGGGGAAGGATAGTGAAGCCCTTAGCTGTAGCTCTTTAGCCTTTAGCTCCTTTCCGGCTGAAGCCGG
>QIAR01000570.1 GCA_003225595.1 Acidobacteriota bacterium
CACAATGCCGCTCTCTTCTCTGAGGTCAGCGGAAAGATCGGCCCGTCGCCAAGAGCGTTAGAAGACTGGCATCACCGGATTGCCGAGGAACGGCCGTTGATCGAGGTCTGTTACGCGGTACACTTTTTTCTCATTCATTTCAGCTATGAAAATAGGTTGCCAGCGGGTGCGAGAGCTAAAAGGACCTTCCCCCGCAGGTCTATCCTTTTGCCCTGAGAACACTAATTTGATTCCTGCTCCATCCACGGAGAGGCTCTTAGCCTTTGAACGTGTCATACCAGCATCGATCATCACATGAGTAACTGGACGCTCCCCCTGCATCACTTGCACGAGCATCCACCCATCATGCCCTTTGATCCGGCCTTGGACTTCTTCAGCGCCTTCCGCTGATTCGATTAACTCGCGTAGCTGTCGGTCATTACCTGATAGAAACGACACTGCCGCAATCTTCTGCTCTGGCAGGATCATATGTGTAGTCAGAGCAAGGCTGGCCTCACGCAACACGAATGCTGCGCTGATCCCCACGGCTATAGAGAGGGTGTAGATGACAATCAGTCTCACTTGGCGGTGGCGTATCCAGCCAAACAGGCGCTTCTGCAAGTGCCTGCCCGGTTCCCCCGGCAAGAACATCCAGTAGGCGTCTCCATAGTAGCCCTCCATCCGACGCTCCTCGCTACGCGCCAGAAGGTGGTAGAACCAAAGCATATTGATATAAACGACGAGCAGGATAAAGCGCGGCCACAGGATCAGCAGCCCGAGACCAGCGACTGCCAGAAACAGATATTGGGGATGCCGGATGCGCTTGTAAAAGCCGCTTCGTACCACCCCTCGCCGCCTGAATTTGGCATAGTAAAGCTGAAAAGCACTGAGGACGAAGCCGACCAAACCAAGCAAAAAGATCAACCCGCCGATGCTTGGAAGGATTTCCGTGGAGAGGTGGGGCAAAAAGAAAGCCGGCAGCCATGCGGTAGCTGGAATGCTGAGAGGCCCCGCGAGCAGCGGGCTGTAGACCGCGTAATAGTAGAGCGCGAAGGGCGTGACCATGAAGAGCATCTCCAGAGTGATAAACAAATAGGCTAGAAATCCAGCCGCTTTTGCGACTGACTTGAGCACTTCGTCTTCTCCTCAGCCCTGCTCCACCCTCGTTATTGTTTCCCTGCCCGTTGACTATGGACTGCGCTCCAGATTGTATGATTTTGTCATGCGCACAAACCACCAAGCCGGGAGCGCGACCATGCAGATCGGAGAAGTCGCCGGGCGCACGGCCCTCACCGTCGATGCAATCCGTTTCTATGAGAAACGCAACCTGCTGCCCAAGGCAGGTCGCAGTGCGAGTCGATTCCGGCTGTACACAGAAGACGCCATTGAGCGAATTCGTTTCATCCGGCAAATGCAAGGGCTGGGCTTCTCGCTCCGGGAAATCGGGGAGTTGATCGAACTCCGTGCCCGCAAGGTCGAATCCTGTAAATCGGTGCAACAGCTTGCGAGTTGCAGAGCACGCTATGCGAAAGAAGTTTGATCTAGTAGTTATCGGGACAGGTTCAGCGGCATCCACAGCCGCCTCCAAATGCCGAGCGCAGGATGGAGCGTGGCCGTTGTAGATTCCCGTCCTTTTGGCGGAACTTGCGCTTTGCGCGGATGTGATCCCAAGAAGGTGCTGGTTGGCGCAGCCGCCTTAATAGACTGGATTCGCCGGATGGAGTCGAAGGGCGTGCGCGGCGACAACGCTCGCATTGAGTGGCCGGAACTGATGCGATTCAAGCGAACTTTTACAGACCCGGTTTCTAAACAGCGGGAGAAGAGCTTCGCCGAGGCAGGAATAGAGACTTTCCACGGTTCAGCACGATTCACTGGCCCAACCAATGTTCAAGTTGGAGAAGATGTGCTCGAAGGTCGTCACGTTCTGATTGCAACCGGGGCCAAGCCGCAAAAGTTGAATATTCCCGGGGAAGAGCACTTGACGACGAGTGAACAATTCTTAGAACTCGACTCGTTGCCCAGACGAATTGTTTTCGTCGGCGGAGGATACATTTCTTTTGAATTTGCCCACATCTCTGTTCGCTGCGGAGCCAAAGTGACCTTGTTGCACAGAGGTGAGCGTCCCCTCGAAAGGTTTGAGCCCTTGAAGGAAGGTGGTCCACCAGCGAGAAGTACGAGCCCAATGAACGGATGCCGAGCGGCGGTGTCGGCCAGGGCGAAACAGTGTTCCGGCCCGGACCTGGCGGACTCTCCCTCATCGAGGACGAACACTCGAAGAATTCCAAGGGCGAACTGTTCGGCTTGAGTGTCACGTGGTGGGACGAGAATGCACACGGCTACCGAGCCATCTGGTGCGCCAACAACCTACCCACAGGGTGCATTGTCATGGCGAAATTGGCGAAATGGGAAGGCAATCAGTTTGTACTTGGCGATGAATACGAGAGGAATGGAAGGAAGTTTGTCTTTAAAGAAGCAGTCTCGGAAGTCACACCCAGTAGCTATGTCCAAACTCTATATCAGGTAGAGTCAGGTAGCAGTTTGCATAAACTGATGACAATCCGGGCTACCAAAATAGGCCCGCCGACAGTACCTGCGGAGGTCGGGGAGGGGACGCTGAAGATGCCAGGCCCTGCCCAGCAAAACATGATGCTTGGTGCGTGGAAGATCGATGCTGTCGCCCCAACCCCAGCTAGGGTTTCTGCACCGGTAGTGCCACTGAGCAATCAATCGCCTGCACCACGAATGCCGGATCGTGCGCCAGTACCCTTTTGACGATTGAAATGCCTTGCCTTACATGTTTTGCCCTTTATCTCAATAACGACCACAAGCTGGACATAGCTGCAAAGGCGGGGAGCCCCGATACCAAACTGAGCGTTCTGTTGCGCAACGGTAACGATACATTTCATCTCACGTGGAGCGGTGACCCAGTTCTTGCTATCCCTTCATTCGTGGTCGGTGACTTCAACAAAGATGGAAAGTTGGACCTGGCCGCGTTGTACAACACACTCATAGGTTTCGGCATCCGGCGGATTCAAATCCTGCTCGGCAACGGCGACGGGACTTTCCGGCGCGGATGGAATCAGCTGATCGGGCTTCCCGGGTTTATTGCCACAGGAGACTTCAACAACGACCACCGACTCGACCTGGCGATTTTTGGCTGCTGCATTTCCAGCACTTCCCATTCCCTATACATCCTGCTCGGTAACGGGGATGGTACGTTCCAGAACAAGCAGACGTTCAGCTTGACGGCAACAGCTAGTTCGATGGTGATACGGGACCTCAACCACGACGGACGGGGAGACGTGGTCTTGACTCACTCGCAAGATAATACGATTAGCGTGCTGCTCAATGTCCCCTGAGGATGGGAATTTAATTGCCCATATAATGGCGCACAGATCATTACGGAGCGAATT
>QIAR01000571.1:0-265 GCA_003225595.1 Acidobacteriota bacterium
AGTGCTGGACGGAGTTGCCCACCGGGCGGAAACCACCTTACTTGCGGATCCCGACCCCGAGAACAGGTACGACATGGGAACCCTCATGGCTATGTGTGGTCAGAGCGAGAGCGCTCTGCGCCTCCTCAAAAATAGCGTTGGACACAACTATTGCCCCTATTCCGCCCTCCTGGCCGACCCCGCGCTTGTGAAGCTGCGAGGCACTCCTGAGGTCAGCCAGTTGTCATCATCTGCGAAGGATTGCCAGAACAGCTTCCTGGCGGAG
>QIAR01000571.1:281-6413 GCA_003225595.1 Acidobacteriota bacterium
CGCAAGCGCGCCTCCTCCGACCCGACTGCAATGAGCACGGCTGTGACATGACCGCCGCATGACCGAGCTTTCCATTGACTTCGCCCTACAGCACCCCTAACATGGCAGCCCAATGCTCGGACAGACCATCTCGCACTACCGCATCATCGAGAGGCTCGGCGGCGGCGGCATGGGTGTCGTCTACAAGGCCGAGGAACATCCTGGAACTCACGATTCATGGTGCAGAAGCGGTTGGGATATGGGTTGAGTCTGCGTTCCTTTCAAAGTTGGTGCTTCGGGGCTCGGCGGGCACGCGATAAAAACTCTAATATTCTTTGTACCGTTTCAGCAAGAAGCAGTAAGACCTGATCATCAGAGTTGCGGGACTGGCAAAGATAAGCAGCGAACGAAAATCTACCCCGGAACCAATTCGGCCCAAACACCATCTTTACATTTCCGTGACATAGGGCAACGCGGTAGGCGGTATCCTTGTTTGTGAGAGAGCAGATCCACCACCTTCAAAGAAGCGACTTGCGTAGACGGAGCGCTTCGATCCAGACTGTCGCGGACGGCTCACATGGAACTCGGTTCAAGCGACGCACAAGAGGGAGAACGGGTGTAAAATGCTGGACGTTTTCGAAGTCAAATAAGGAAATCCGTGCTTAAGTGGATTCCTCGTCTTGTCGGGCGTCTCCAGTCCGAAGGAGGTACGTCATGAGATCAGCCATTCGATTTTTACTAGCGTCGCTACTCGCCGTTTGCAGCTCCGTGGCTTTCAGCCAAGCTCAGAACCCCCATAATCCGACTTGGCGGGCCAAGTACAACTATCTTGTGACCCACGGCGTACGGCAGTCTGCTATGGTCACAACAGCCTCGATTACCGTCGGCGCAAATGTGGACGTGTCAAACGAATGTGGGCCGCAGAGTGAGACCTATATAACCCTGGATCCCGCCAGTCCGAACACCCTGGCTGCTGGATCCAACGAGATCTTTCGGCTCCCGATGCGGGGATATTCCTCCTCGGACGGAGGGCTTAGTTGGGGTGGCGTTGACCTGCCACTTCCGCCGGCGATTGGCGCGCACGGTGTGGACTTCGGTTCAGACCCAAGCCTCGCATTCGATACCCGGGGCAATACGTTCTACAGCTATATTGTCGTCTTCTTCAGCACGAACTTTCACGCCATCAACGGCACCGAAATGGCGGTGGCTCGCTCCAGCGATGGCGGCGGGACTTACCCCAACGTGAACTTCTTTGAATTTTCCGGCGGTGAGGATCACTTCAACGACAAGCCTATGATCACTGCCGACACGAATCCCAGCAGCCCGTTCCGCGATAACGTTTACGTAGCCTGGGACGCGGCCATTGGTGGCTCGGGTACTGGAGGAATTCGCGTGGCCACATCAGCCGATCATGGGGCGACGTTCACTGCGAGGCGAATTGACCATCGCCCCGGACCGGGATTGGGCATTGGCGCAGTGCCCTTCGTCGGTCCCGATGGCCAGGTGTACGCAGCCTGGAACGATTTCAAGAACAATGTGATCGCTTTCAACCGCTCTTTTGACGGTGGGGTTACGTGGGGTAGCGAGCACGCCATCGCTGCCAAGCAGGCGAGGTTTGACATCGGTATTCCGGCAGAGTCGTTCCGACGGGCGCTGGTATATCCGGCATGCGATGCCGATCGCTCGACCGGAGCCCATCGCGGCCGGCTGTACTGCTCATGGATGGACCTGACTGCTGGGGGCACGACCGACATCTTCGCGTCCTTTTCTGACGACCAGGGCACGAGCTGGTCAACGCCCGCAGCAGTAACGGATCAGTTGTCGTTTCCAGTAGACCGGTTCAATCAATGGCTTTCGGCAGATCCCATCACAGGCGGTGTCAATGTTTCCTTCTACGATACGCGCAACGACACCACCGGCCAGCGCTTCGAGACAGACGTGTACTTCACTCAGTCCAGCGACGGTGGCCTAACCTGGAGCTCGCCGAATACGCGCGTCACAACGGTCAGTTCTAACGAGCACGATTGCAATGGCCTGTTTCCGTGCCTCAACGGTATTGATTATGGCAATCAGCAAGGCGACTACGAAGGCCTAGTATCGTTTAGTGGCGTGTCGCACCCGATATGGACGGACAGCCGTGATCAACTCGTCCCCGCGACCGGCTGTTTTACTGACAGACTAATGGAAGAGGTTTTTACGACCACCGTGCAGTGAAAGCGCTTTTCGCCGCGAAGGAGGAGGTTCATGAAAAGACCTCCTGCGAAACTGATAGAAGTGAGGACTAAACGCCAAAAGTGAAAGAGCGCCGGAAAGTCACGAGATCGCACAAGCCGCCATCGCAGTTCGCAAGCGATGGTCGGTGGATTTATTAGGCCTCCAATCGCGGGCACCCCGAGGCAAGCGGTCCGTAAACGAGCCGAGGCTCTTCGACGACCCTTCACTTGAAGGCCGTGCTTGCTCCCAGATTCGCAGCAGGGAAGTCCTAAGGCGTCGGCGTCTGTGCTCCCCCACCCTTCGAAAACCGAGAAGGGTAGGCCAGCCCGCCGGCAGCCGCCATGTCGGCGCGGAGGCCTCGAGCGTGCGAAAACACCTCAGCCGCTGTCTGCTTAAAGCAGTCTTTTTTACTGTACTGCAGAGTTCGCGTCTGTTTCGTTAACTGGCTGCGCATCGGAGCCCGTGCCGGCTTCGCTAGCCTGCAGCAAACCCACATTCCCTCGCAGGGTCTCCCAGGCCGCCTGGTTCAGTGCCGGGTCCGAGCCGACGAGGTCGCGGATCATCTTCCAGGCAGCAACGTTGAGAGCGCCCTCGGGGGGTGGTCCCATAGCCAGGGCGACTGAGCACTGGGGACAGAAACAGATCCGCTGTGCCGCCGACTTTTGCCGCGGTTTTATTCCCACGGTCTGCGCGAACATTCCCACGGTCTGCGCGAACATGAATACACCAACGGACTTCTGTCCTGCCTCGAAGTCCCGATTACAGCGAAGACAAAAAAGATGTTCCAACGGTCCCCTCCTAGCGGCCAAGTGCCGCAACAAAATACTGTCTTCACGCCCCAGCGGGCGCAAGTAGATAGAAAGGTTCCCGCTAGCTTGAATTCCACAGCGCAAGAAGCTAATAGGCGAGGTCGCAATGCCGGATCTTCCATGTCGCTGACTCTGGATTGTGGCTTGGCCGCCACAACCCAGAGCTGTCAAGACTGCGGCATTGAATCAGGCTGCGGCTGGCGGCGCAAGGATCGTTTGCGACGGTTTGGATATTTCGGCCACTGTCTTATGCACTTTCTCCGCTCCCTCCGAGCGGGCCAAATCAGCTTGGGAAAAAATGCCGACGCAGCACCCTTGCTGATCAACTACCGGGATGCGGCGAATCTGATGTGCCTGCATCAACCTCTCGCAGGAATCCAGGCTCTGCTCCGGCCGACAGGTCACCGGGTTGCGCGTGATATAGGCTTCGATGCGTGTGGTCTTCGGATCTAATCCTTCGGCAAGGATGCTGCAACAGAGGTCGCGGTCTGTGATGATGCCCTCCAGTCGTTTCGATTCTCCGTCCGAGATTACCAGCACTGAACCGATATCCTCGTCCAGAAGAATCTTGGCGACCGTCTGCGCCGTGTCAGTTAGGCGGCAACATACGGGATTTTGAGTCATTACCTCTTTTATTCTCATCAAACACCTCTCGTTGTTTGATTGCCCCACCGGGACTACTGCCGGTCAAGGGCAGCGACGCCCTGTGATTCAGCCTTATTTCTAGGGCGCGCAGGTATCGGAGACTTTCTTCAGATCCGGTTTATTGAACCCAATGTTAGATACTTAACCGTCTGCAGGGTTGTCTAGCGACGCTGAATCGTTTCGGACGAATTGCAGAAGTCGCCTCACACGCACGTCGTTGTTGCCTGCCGGCTTGCCAGCCTTCTGCTTTACGTTGGATGTAGGGTGCAATGTTCAGTATCGTACAGTGTTCGCGGTATTGTCCACGATGAGCCTTGTCATCAAAATCATGCATTCCCAGGGGCTACTTCTCAAGACCTACGTGCCTACGAAGATCCTCATTGCCGACGGCAGAGCGCACCTCCGACACGCCCCTCAATCTTGCAGTGAGCTGAATACGATTGCGAGTTTGCCGTGAGGCAGAGACGGCAAAGCCTCCTTTGAAAGATGCCAGCGTCCAGAAACAAAACGGCTTTCGTCTTCGATCTGGATGGCACGCTGGTGGACAGCGTTTACCAACACGTGCTGGCGTGGCGAGAGGCGTTGGAGCGTTGCGGCATTGAGCTGGCGGTGTGGCGCATTCATCGACGCATCGGTATGAGCGGAGGCCTGTTTGTCAACGCGCTACTGAGAGAGACGGGACACTCGGTAACAGCGGAACAGGCAGAGCGACTCCGGCAATTCCATGCCGAAGCATATGCGCGACAAGTGGCCCAGGTTCGGCCTCTCCCCGGCGCAAAAGACTTGCTGGCTTTTCTGACTAAGAATGACGTCCCCTGGGCTGTGGCCACCAGCGGTCAGATGGAGAGCACAAGCAAAACTCTCCAGGTTCTTGGAATTGGTTCCGAAGTGCCAGTCATCACGCGCGACCAGGTACAGCACGCAAAACCTGATCCGGACCTGTTTCTGGCGGCGGCCGAGCGCCTGGGAGTCGACATTCGCGCCTCGGTGGTGGTAGGAGACAGCGTTTGGGATCTGCTCGCGGCACGGCGCGCGAGAGCGCTTGGAGTCGGTCTTCTTTCGGGCGGCTATGGGGAGGACGAACTGGAGCGGGCTGGGGCTTACCGCGTGTATCAGGATCCATTTGATCTGCTGGAGCACCTGGACGAAGTAGGTATTCGGATCTCGGCTTGACGAGTGCTCGTGCGGCGGATCCGTTCGGTTGCGTCCGTGATCAAAATCGCGGTTCGCAGCTTTCCTGTGGTAAGTCAGTTGCGTCGTGCAGCTTGAATCAACGGCTTGAATCAACGAGCAGCTTGAATCAACGAATTGTCATCAGCCATCGGCAGATTGGCAAAAGTCCGGCGCTGTCTCCTGGCGAAATCAAAAAAATCTATGCAGGTGATTTGTAAAGCGTAGATCCTTCGCGGCCTGAAAGGCCCAATCAGGATGACAGCCTCTCAAAATATGACGCGCATTAACGGGACGCGACACTGGCAATGCCGTGACTCTACTAGAAGAAGACGGCTTCCGGCTTGTGGTCAGCCTTTCGAGTGTGTCTGATAAAGGGATCTCGCCGAGCGGTGCTCGGACTCTCCTATGCCGAATTCGTGGCGTCTAGGGTACTCCGAACGGTCCGATTCAGAGTTTGCGGAGTGCAAGGCTTTTGCAGCAAGATGGCCCCTTCTTGAAACTTGGAATTCAACGAGGCTAGCTCCGCTGTGTGACCGGTCATGAAGATCACCGGGAGATGGGGCCTGATGGCACACATCTGAGAGTGAGCTTCCGGTCCGCTTAAGAAAGGCATCACAACGTCCAAAACAACCAACCGAATCTCTTCCGAGTTGGCTTTGAACATACGCACAGCCTCCTGCCCATTACTCGCGAGAATTACACTATAGCCTTGGGATGCCAAGGTCGTGCGAACGAGTTCCCTAAGTCCGTCGTGATCTTCGGCCACAAGAACGGTTTCCGTGCCGCCTTTCTGCGCGTCTTCGCTCGTCGCTAACCCAATCTCTCCAGGCGGGCCAGAACTGGCCGGAAGATAGACCTGAAAGGTCGTTCCTT
Organism: Acidobacteriota bacterium; assembly: GCA_003225595.1. Taxonomy (GTDB): domain Bacteria; phylum Acidobacteriota; class Terriglobia; order Terriglobales; family Acidobacteriaceae; genus Gp1-AA124. The sequence goes on from QIAR01000571.1 coordinate 5,975, forward strand.
GTCCTGGCTCGCTGTACACATTCATGAAGCCACCGTGCTGCTTCACAACGCCGTACACGGTCGCCAATCCCAGCCCGGTCCCTCTGCCCATTTCCTTCGTGGTGAAAAATGGCTCGAAGATTCGGTCAAGGGTTGCCGCATCCATTCCCACGCCTGTGTCGGAAACGGAGAGCAAGACATATCTGCCGGGCTGGCCACGGGAATGAGTCCCACGAAAGTCCTCTCCGATCTCGACGTTTTGGGTCTCAATGACGATGCGTCCGCCCTGCGGCATGGCATCTCGCGCATTCAGACAAAGATTCATGAGCACTTGTTCGATCTGCGTGGGATCCGCCATCGTCATCTGGAGGTCCGGTGCGAGGGCGAGCTTCAATTCGGTCTGCTCTCCTATGGCAGTGTTGAGGAGACCCGTCGTTTCCGACACCAAACCATTCAGGTT
>QIAR01000572.1 GCA_003225595.1 Acidobacteriota bacterium
ACCGCCATACTTCCTTGCCCGTCTCCGCATCGAAGGCCACCAGAGATCCCCGCACTCCGTCGTCGGAACCGTTATAACCTATGAACACTTTCCCTTTGGCGACGTGTGGCGCTCCGGTAATTCCCGTCTGCGTCGCATCGCAGACCGGAGCTTCCCAAGTCTCTTTTGCCACAGCCGCGTCAATCGCCACCAAACGGCAGTCTCCTGTGCCGACGTACACTTTGCCATTCCAGACGGCCACACCGCCGTTGGTACGCGCCGAATAAGAGCCATTAATGGCCATATTGAGCCGCACTTTGGGATCGAACTTCCAAAGCATCTTCCCAGAGGCCGCATCGACGGCATAAACCTTCGACAGCGGAGCGCTGACGTAGATGACTCCGTCGACCACAATCGGTTCCGCCACTATGCCAACCGCGCTATCAATATCCAGGAACCAAGCCAAACCAAGCTTAGTGACGTTCTGATCCGTGATCTCCCTTAACGGACTGAAGTGCTGCGCCTCGAAAGTTCGTCCATTGAGCAGCCAGTTGCTTCCTTCGGCGGCTTCGGAAAGCACTCTTGCCTCATTCACGTCGCCTGCTTTGCCGGGGCTATCGGCCAGACTCTGAAGAGCGATGGTAGTTGCGATTAGAAGAAGTGGCGTCAACGAGACTCGATCTCGCCCTTTCACTGAAAGTCGCCTTTCCCGAGAAGGTGCAAATTGTACGGCATCCCAATCCTTTCCAGAGAAATAAAACGGGGCCGAAGGGGGCACAGTGGATTTGGCCCTTATAACTGGCTACGTGTAGGAATGACCTTTTTGCAACCGATCGTCGACGAGTGCTCTACCAAAATCCAAGTCACCATGACCAGATCTACCAACGGCAGCTTGCACACCTGGGTGCAAGACCCAGATTCCGGAAAAACGGGTGGCGCCGGTGGATCCTGCTTCTGCTCGGGCGAATGCCGGCGGCAGGACAAGATTGAGCGGCACCGGGCAAAGGCCGAGAAGACTGCCGCTCGTGCCACAGGCCACTTCCAAACAGAAGGACGGCCCAGAATGCCACCAGACTGCCTTCCCTTGAAATTAAGGCCTGTGCGCCGGGCGCACAACCTGACGGTGGACCTATTGCCGGAGTCCATCGTAAAGAAACGGACCGAAGAAACGGATCCCAAACTGGCCAACTCAATTAGTTATCTGGATCTGGCTTCTTGCGATTCGAGGTTTTGGAGGCTACCGATTATGAGACTAGGCGCACGCATAGCACGACTGGAGCAGCGAAGTAAAATGCAGGCAACGAAGCGATTTTCCGAAGCCTGCACCTGCTTTCCGGCCAACGAGCAACCCGGGTTTAAGTGGCGGGCCGAGGCCGAGATCGCAGCCGCAGTGCTTTGCCCGCTTCACGGATTGCGTTTTCACATCGTGATGACACGCGACCTTTATCGACATTTTCGTTTTTACATCACCGACTATAAGGACGGCTGGCCGCACCAATCCACACAGTATCAAAAAGCGATGCGCGCCAGTTTCGATTGGGCTTTGTGGCCTCCCCAGAAAGAGAAAGACCTTGGGCACGACAGCGTGCTCATTCTGCGTGATGGCACAGAACTGCCCAGCGGGGGATCGGCTATAGGTTACAGACCTGGATTACAAAGGGGAGCTTGTGCGGACGCAGAATCCTAGCGAGGTGATCGGAGGAGAGTGTGAGCAAACATTGCCGAGCGCGAACGAAGGCCAGCAAGCCATGCAAAGCGGTGGCTGTGGACGGAGGTCTCTGCGCATTTCACGCTGATCCCAAGAGAGCAGCTCAACTAGGCCGCATGGGAGGAAGCAAAAACCGCCGTCATGATCCTCTGGGTTCTAAGACCGAACCCCTACGCCCGCCTCAAACGGCCAAAGAAGTGAAGGATCTTCTCGCCGAAGCCATGGCTGGTATCCACACCGGTCGATTAGAGCCCAGAGTCGGGAGCGTAATCGCATATCTGGGTACTGCACTTTTGAAAGCCATAGAAACTACCGATCACCAAGAACGCATTGAGGCCTTGGAGGAATCTGACATGAAGGATTGACACGAAAACAGACAGACCGGTGGAAGTTTCACCGACACCCGAGTCAGAGATAAAAAGCCGGCGCTCTCATTGCCCGCTTCAACCCGCTTCACTACTCGCTTTCTCCGCTTTAACTACCTCGCTTGCCCCGCGCCAAATCTCGCTTCATGCCGCATAAGCGGCAGGGGTCCGGGTGTGTATCCACGCCGGTCGATTAGTACTCGGAGCTCGTCAGTCGCTTGGGTTTGAGGCAGGTATAATCCAACCGGGAGAACACTTCAATGCTGCCGCCACTGCTCCCGCCCGACGAGCCCTTGAATCAGTCCTTGCTTCGCGACCAAGCGGAGGAGAACCTCCGCAAAGCGGCCCGAGCCCACCGGGAAAACCCAAGCCCCCAAACCTTGACGGAGGTTTGGCGTCAGGCGTGGCTCATGCTGATGTACGCGCCAGAACGACACCAGGAAGTCATGCCGTTATTGAACCAGCTGCTCGATCACAATCCCTCCACTCCACCCAAACCCCCGGCCTCTCCGACGAAGAGCTAGAATCCTGGTCGAAAGCCCGCAGCTTCCGCGTGGAGCCTGCCGGCGAGCAGCTGGGCATGTTGGGTGACTCGGACAAAATCTTCCGCGTGTTAGGGGATCGAAGCCGACATGTTGCTCTTGTTCATACCCGAACCATATCGCCGAAGCAAAACCTCTCATCATCGACCTTGCCCACCGATAAACAGCATCATTGGTTGAGACCGAGTCACGATTCACCACGCCATTCCTTCCGCTCCGGTCAAAGTAGAGAGACAGCATACGCTTGCCACTCTTGTCATACAGAAGGACAGCCGTGCGAAGGTCGTATGACCTACTCGTGGCCGAAAAAGAAACCTCTCGGAGCGCCGGAACCAACTGTTCACGCTGGACTGAGGCGGTGAACTCCCTTATTTCCACCTTGTACTTGTATTGCCGTTCCAGCATCTCGGGAGTGAGCGCAGTCCGGGTGAGGATTTGTTCTTGGGCCAACCAGTCTCAGTTGCCCAACGATGGGCAAAATCCTTTCTGTCAGCGCGTATTGCTGAATCGATGGATCGCTGAGTGAGTTCCCGCGCCTTGCGCAGATGTCCGGCATACGCCTCTGTATCGGATGCGAGCGAAAGGCCGTAGTTCTCTTCGGGCTTGCCAGTGAACCAGTGCTGCTGTTCCTCCATGGCCGGAAAATCTGCGCCAAGAAAA
>QIAR01000573.1 GCA_003225595.1 Acidobacteriota bacterium
CAAATGGAGAATCAACGGTTGATGTGGAGCGTCGTTGGATATACGAGCGTTCCCAGTGGCCGATTCGAGCTGAACATCACGCTCTGCTCAAGGACATGGACCACACATCCTGGGCTGTGCAGGATGCAGCGCAAAGCTGCGACCTGATCCATTTGCATACAGCTCAGGGGCTGACCTGCACACGATTCGTCAGGGTTCCGGCAGTCTACACGCTTCATGGTCCCCATGATTCAAAGCTTAGTGATTTTTATGCTCGCTATCCCGATGTGTATTACGTTGCCATCAGTGAATTTCAGCGCAACCAGGAGTCCATGCCTCGCATTCGCACCATTCATCATGGAATCGAGCTCTCGCGATATCACTTTTGCGAACATAAGCAAGAGTACCTGAGTTTCATTGGCCGTATTGCTCCCATCAAGGGCACGCATTTGGCGATTGATGTGGCGAAGCGCACGGGTATCCCGCTGAAGATAGCCGGCGACATTCAGCCAATTAATCGCGAATACTTCGAGGCAAAGATCAAACCTGAAATCGACGGCAAGTTCATCGAATACATTGGATTGGCAGACCTGAAAGCCAAGAACGAACTCTTAGGAAATTCTATGGCCATGCTGTTTCCTATCAAATGGAACGAACCCTTTGGCCTGGTCATGGTGGAGGCGATGGCATGTGGTACACCGGTTTTGGCCCTGCGTGGTGGCTCTGTGCCTGAGATTGTTCGCGACGGAATTTCTGGATACATATGCCGTTCTGTCCGGGAAATGGCCAAACGCGTAAAGAACATTGAGATTAGTCCTCGCGCTCTCCGCCAATACGTTGAAGAGAACTTCTCGCTTGAACGCATGGTTGCACAATACGCATCACTGTATGAGGAAACTCTGAGACACGGCGGAGCGCTCAAAATTGCATGAGCCGCAATTTCTCGACAGCGATCTGGCTGCGCGCACCAGGAGTGCCATTTTTTTGGAATGAGACGGCTCCCACCATAAATCAGCTGATTCACAATCACTTGGCGAGGCTGGACGAAATTAGACGAGGCGTGAGGCGGCGACTGAGAGTTAGCACAGCATGTCTCTGGCAAAGATTTTTCCGCTTCCTGAGCTGAGTCGAGGGTTGCGGAGCCGGCGACGAACTATATATAGTACGAAAAACCTCTTGCCCTCGGGTGACGGAATTTGAGGCAGAGTGATCCGTGATCAACTTCTTCAGAGGAGAGGCTTTTTTCTATCCCTCACTTCAACAATGCAACCAAACAACAGCTTAGAGGAGGCGTTTAATGCGGTGTTTACTCAAGGTTTCAATACCTGTTGAGACGGGCAATGCTGCTATCAGCGATGGCACCTTGCCTAAAACCATCGAATCAATTCTCGCGGAACTGAGGCCGGAATCGGCCTATTTCGCCGAAGAGAATGGCAATAGGACCGGGTTCATCTTCTTCGATCTGAAAGAAACGTCGCAAATCCCGGCTGTGGCCGAGCCATGGTTCCTTGCGTTCAACGCGCATGTCGAATTCCATCCTGCGATGAACATTGAAGATTTGAAGAAAGCCAGCCCCGGCATTGAGAAGGCCGTTAAGAATTATCGCCGAGTCGCACGCGCAACCGCAGCGTAGGTTTGAGACTCGGTAAATGAGATAGTCGTCGCAGAGGACCCTTGAGCACTAAATGGTCAGGGCCCCGCAACGAATTCTTCGCTCAACTTTTTTGCCGCTCGATGTATGGGCGGCTTTTCTTCTGTCCTAATTGTCGTCCCAAGGCTGGATGGCCAAAAAACTTGTAGCCACCGTACTGGCGGTCATCTTTCGTAAATAGAAAAACCGTGCCGAAGCACTAGCTCCTCCTCCACATTGCGCATCGCCGGTTATGCCTGCGGGGTGTATACTGCTGCGCCAAATCACAATAAGGAGGTCTTATGCGGCTTAGAAGTATGTCGGCGTGTGTGGTTGTCTTGACACTCGGCATCTCCGTTGCGGCGCAGACCAAGATTTCCGGAACGAATCATTGCGCCAAGCCCGACCCTCAGACCATGGTCCAAGTGGGAGACCGTCCCAACCATGCCTTCGCGGTTGGACAAGTCAAGTGTGCGTGGACCAAGCCATGGGAACTCGCAGGAATCCCGGGCAAGGAGGGCGTCGGCACATTCTCCGGCGAGGTAGAGGGCAACAAGAACCGTTTCCATGCCTATTACGTAGACACCATGGAGAATGGTGACAAGGCCTACTATCGCTACCAGGGAACGGCCGTGCTGAAGGACGGCGCGCCGCAAACGGAGGAAGGTACCTGGAGCTTGATTCGCGGCACCGGCAAGCTCAAAGGGGTAACCGGCAAGGGAACTTACAAGGGCACCGTGGGCGCCGACGGGACTATGACCTACGAGGTTGAAGGCGAGTATCAGACAGCTCCCAAGAAATCGTAAGCGATCTTCGGAAACGAAGAAGCACAATGAGTTTGGTGGCTTAACCGGTTCGTCGCAAGGAGGCTCCGTTATGAGGGCTGTCGTCCTTGAGGGACCGCAGAAGTCTTTGAAAATTGAAGAACGTAAGCGACCAAACCCCGGACCTGGTGAAGTGCTCCTTCGAGTCCATGCCTGCGAGTATGCCACGGCGACCTGATGGTCCAGCAGGGCGCATTTCCATTCGCGTCTTATCCGATCGTCCTCGGGCACGAGGTAGCCGGAGTCGTCGAGGAGACCGGTAAAGGCGTCGACAAGCTGAAACCGGGTGATCGTGTCGGTCTGTCCGCCCTCTTCTCGACCTGTGGCTCATGCCGACAGTGCATCGCCGGCGACGAGAATCTGTGTCAGCAGTGGTGTTGGACCGGCGTAATGAAAGATGGTGGATATCAAGAATTTATGCTAGCGCGGGCGGCCTACCTGGCGCCGCTGCCAGAATCACTTGATTTTGTGGAAGCGGCACCAGTGATGTGTGCGGGCATGACTGTCTTCAGCGGATTACGCCATGCCGGCTTTCAGACAGGGCACAAAGTAGCGGTAATCGGGTTAGGAGGACTGGGACACTTCGGTGCGCTGTACGCCAAGGCCATGGGCGGACGGGTAGCTGTTATTTCGACCAGTGCTGAGAAGAAAGCAGAAGCACAGGAACTCGGGGCGGAACGATTCATCCATGCGCAGAAAGAGTCTGTTGCGGATGCGTTGCGCTCTTGGGAAGGCGGGGCGGACATCATACTTGCAACCCCGACCTCGCTTGAACCGATTACTGCCGCCTTTTCTGGACTCGCGCCTGACGGAACCATGGTTGTTGTCGGA
>QIAR01000610.1 GCA_003225595.1 Acidobacteriota bacterium
GCGATGACACAATTCATGTTACTGGCTTTCTTGTCCGACCCTACCAGCTACATACCCGGAGTCAAGGCGTTTTCGGCTCGGGTTTGTTTGGGACTCGGAACAAACCAGAAAGTAGGACCTTGCAGCACTCCGATTCTACAAAGATGCATTCAAAGCCCTGAGATTCCTACCTCAAATTTAGGTAGTGATGCATTTTGGTCTCATCGGAGCGCCAGATACAACCGAAATGCCGTAGCTCCAAGGATGCCTAGAATTACCAGTCCCCAGAAAAGCATTTGAGGTCGCGTCTTGCGAAGAAAGTATCTCTGCCCCGCTGGCGTGAGGTCTTGTACCCGCATTTTCTTAGGCTCCTCTTTCATGCCGCCACCGTAAGCTCAGTCCTGTCCAATAGGCCGACCAGTTCTTCTAGACTCCACACGTGATCCGCAAGCCCCGCTTCCATCGCCGGCGTGACCCGCAATGTCTGATGCACGCGGCAGAAATTGTAGTACATGAAATATAGTGCCACTGAGTGGCAGTGGTTTTCTAGACTCTTAGAGAAGCCGTTCGTCAGCCGAGTAAAACGCCGCATGGACATACGCATCGTGAGATTCTGGCGCTCAACAAAGCTGGTGCTCACCTGTCTGCATCATTACCCAAATTTACACTCTTTGGCCTTTTTATCTTTTCGCGGAACGATCAGCAGTACTCTAAGCCACAATACGTCTCTAAGGCCAGGAGGTTTCGGTGAGGAGCACGATCGCTTCACGTAGTCTGCTGTTCATCATGGTTATTCAGATCGATAGCTATCGATATATTCTCCCCTCACACGCCATCGCTCGCTGCTGTTAGGGTGAAAGAAACGGTGGGAGACCCCGCCCAAGAAACTAATGGCTAACAGCTAAGGGCTAATAGCTAAGGGCTAATAGCTAAGGGCTAATAGCCGCCCTCACATCAGCCACAGCGCATCCACATCCACGATCACCTGTGTGCGCGGGATCTTTTGCTGCGCCGCGTACGCCAGCATCGTTCGCAACAGTGCATTCAGCTTCTCGCGGCTCGGAGATTTCAATACAAAATGATAGCGGTAATCCCGCTTCAGTCGCAGGATTGGCGCGGCCGCTGGACCCAGAACGCGAATGCCTTCATGCCGCGTCTTCTCAAACCATCGTCCCAATGTGCCTGACCACTGGAGCGCCTCGTCCAGCTTGTCGCTGCGCAGCAACACGTTTGCCAGCGCGCTGTAGGGCGGGTAATGCATCCAACTGCGAAAGCGAAGCTCTTTTTCATAGAAACCAACAAAATCATGCTGGGCGGCAAACTGCACCGCGTAGTGATCCGGAAAATATGTCTGCAGCACTACCTTACCCGGTGTGTCGCCGCGTCCGGCGCGTCCCGCGACTTGTGTCAGCAACTGGAAGGTCCGCTCGGCGGCGCGGAAATCGGGCATACCCAGAGCCATGTCGGCTCCCACCACGCCGACTAGCGTCACGTTGTGGATGTCGTGACCTTTGGCGATCATCTGGGTTCCCACTAGCAAATCGATTTCGCCTGCATTCATCCCCGCAAGCATGCGTTCGAAGTCTTCGCGCCCGCGCACCGTATCGCGATCCAGTCGTCCGATTCGCGCCTGCGGAAACATACCGTGAAGTAGTTCTTCCAGCTTCTCCGAACCTGTTCCCAGGAAATACACGTACTCGCTGCCGCAGTGAATACAGTGCTGCGGCACGGGAGCCCTGTAGCCGCAGTAATGACACTCCATCTTGCGCGCTCGTTTGTGATGCGTGAGCGCGATGGCGCAATTCTTGCACTCGAGGGTTTTGCCACACGCGCGACAGAGCACGAGAGGCGAGTAGCCGCGGCGATTGAGCAGGATCATCACTTGCTCGCGGCGGTCCAGCCGCTCTTTAATTTCCTCGGCCAGCTTGCGCGAGATCACTTGCTCATGACCGGTTTCCTGGAATTCCTGCCGCATGTCGATGAGTTCGACTTCAGGCAGTGGCCGCTGCTCCACTCGATCAGGCAACTTGATGAGCACGTACTTGTTCTTTTTCGCGTTGAAGTAGGATTCGAGCGAAGGCGTAGCTGAACCCAGCACCACGACCGCATTGGCCATTTTGGCCCGCATCACCGCCACATCGCGGGCATGATAACGTGGCGTCTCTTCCTGCTTGTAAGAAGAGTCCTGCTCTTCATCCACAATGATCAGCGCCAGATCGGTCACGGGCGCGAACACGGCAGAGCGCGTGCCGACCACAATCCGCGCCTCTCCGCGTTTGATGCGATGCCACTGCTCGGCCCGTTCCTGATCCGAGAGCGCAGAATGAAGAATCGCTACTTCCTCGCCGAAGACCTGGTGTAGATCGGCGGCCATCGCCGGTGTGAGCCCGATCTCGGGAACCAGCAAGATCGCCGAGCGTCGCACCTCGAGCACAGTTCGCATTCCTGCGAGGTACACAGCCGTTTTGCCGGATCCGGTTACTCCATGCATCAGCATCGCGAAAAATGTACGCGCCCCCACGTCTTTGCGGATCCTTTGTACTGCCTCCTCCTGGGCTGCGTTAAATTGAAAGTCGAAGGGTGATGGTCGCGCCTTTACTCCTGAAATCGTGAACTCCTCCGGCTCCTCAGCAATCTCCACCAGCCCGCGTTTCACTAGCGTACCGAGAGTGGTCCGGGGGAGGTCGAGCATGTGCAGAGCTTCGACCGCGACCCTGCCTCCCGCGGCTGCCAGCGTGTCTAGTAGCGTGCGCTGGTTGTTGTTGAGCTTGCCATCCGCGCTTTTTAATAGGGCAATCTTTGAGATTCGTTTCGCATCTCGTGTACCAGAGAAATCCTCGCGCACAATCCACTTCTTGCGCGCCATTCCGGCAAGCAGATCCTTGCTCGCTCGCGTGGCGGCGCGCAGGCTTTCTTCCCGCACAGTATCTCGATCAGCCAGGTAATCAAGCACGCGGACCTCGATCATTTGATCCTCTGGCGTCTTGCGCGACCGCGTTGATGAGCCAGACATGCCTGCCTGATGTAGCGCCAGGTGGCCTTCTTCCGCGATGCGATAGGCGATGGCACGTTTGAATTCCGCGCTCAGAGGCAGCATGGTGCGGAACACTTCGCCGAGCGGCGCCAGGTAATAATCCGCGATCCATTTACCCAGGCGCATGAGTTGCTCATCGAGGACGGGAGCGGAGTCGAGAACGTTGAGGACGCCTTTGGTTTTTACCGCAGGCTTGCGATCATGTACCTCGACGACGACGCCCGACATCCGCTTCTGCCGGAACGGTACCAGCACTCGTCCGCCCACCACCGGCTCAAGGCCATCAGAGACGTGATAGGTAAAGGCGGTATCCAGCGGCACCGGGAGTGCGACGTCGCAGAATTCAGGCATGTAGCGTGGGGCCGATCAGGGCCGGCTGATGAAATCGTACCATCGAGCGGGAGGTGGCAGGGGAGGTGCTAAACGGAGAAATGTTCCACGTGGAACATTATCTAATAAATAGCCTAAAGATATAGTTTTGTATGTTCGTGATCTCAAGAGCTTTTCGGCTGCGATGTGTGGCTTTATTACCACTGCGGGGCATATGAAATGCCTTTGCTACGCTGGATCCTTCTTTGATACCGGCAACGCCAGCTCCTTCATCGCCATCTGCAGGTCTTTCCAGGCTTCTTTTTTCTGGCGAGGATCGCGCAACAGGAATGCC